>JALYMD010000406.1 GCA_030773875.1 Chloroflexota bacterium
TGCCTGGGGTGGGAGGACGTCCAGGTCTTGGCCTACGACGCCGTCCGCTTGCTGGTCGCCCTCGGCTGGGTGGCGGCAGGATTCTTGTTCGACCTGGGCGTCACGCTGGAGTGGGACGAGGTGCGGCTCGTACGCCGGTTAGGCGGCGGCGAGGCACGCGCCGACCGGCCGCCGGGGAAGATCGTACTGACGCGGGGACTGCGGCGGCTATTCGACCTGTTGGCGACGGAGGCGATCCTCCAGGATGAGGAGCGGCGCCACGGCGCCTTGCCGCCCCGCATCGCCGCTCTGCTCGGCCGCCCCACCGCCTGCGCCTAAGTTACGTCCGGATGTCAGGTGTGGTCCATTGACACGCTCCGTCTGCGGTGTGAAAGTCGCAGCGCATGACGGAAGGCGTCCTCAACGGCAGGGACGACAGGGGAGAGGAAGCAGGATGCGCATCGCCGCGTTCGATGACGGCCTGATAGGTGTGGTCGGAAAAGACGAGACAGTCGTCGGTATCACGGACCTCTTGCAGGCGTACGAGCCACTCGGACCAGAGAACCTGGTGCCCGACCTGATCACCCACTTTGACGACCTCAAGCCGGAACTTGAGCGTAGAGCTGCCACCGGCGGCGGCAGGCCCCTTGAAGAGGTGCGACTTCGTTCTCCCCTCGCCAGACCCTCCAAGATCGTCTGTCTGATCGGCAACTATCGGGAGGGGACGGACCGGCCAATCCAAATTCTCGACCTCTTCTTCAAGTCTCCCGAAGGGATCTCCGGGCCCGGCGACACCGTGGTTCTGCCTCCCCACCAAGCCAACATTTTTCACCACGAGGCCGAGATTGCGGTGGTCATCGGCCGGGAAGCGAAGGATCTCAGCGAAGCGCAAGCCATGGACGCCGTCTTTGGCTACGTCGTCTACAACGACGTTTCTGCCCGGGGGTTAGGGCGCTCCGACATCAACAGCTTCCTCGGCAAGTCGTTCGACACCTTTGCCGCGTTCGGCCCCTGGATCGTCACGAAAGACGAGATTCCCGACCCTCAATCCTTGAGCGTCACGGTGGACGTCAACGGCGAACGCCGCCAGGACTATTCGACAGCCGACATGGAGCGACCGATTCCGGAGCTGCTCAGCTACATCTCCTCGGTGATGACACTCCATCCCGGCGATGTCATTTGTTGCGGCACGAACCACCAGGGGCTCGGCTCCATGCAGGATGGTGACGCGGTCGTGACCACCGTGTCCGGCATCGGATCGTTCACGATCCATGTTCGAGACGAGCATGAGCGGGCATGGCAGCGGGGGATCGACCGTGAGATGGCCGAGCGGGTGAGAGCAATGGCCCAGCATCCGGCTGCGCAAGCGAGTGGAGGTTCCGCCTCATGAGGCTCGTACTCACGAGCGACGATCGTATTGGCGTGCAAGGGGATGGCGGCATCATCGATGTCTCCGCCGCCTTCGACGACATCCGGTACCGAACAAGCGCCGACCGGATGCCTCGTGTCCTGACGTCCTTGCAGGAGCGCCGTTCCCGTGTTGAGGACCTTGCGGCAAGCGGCGAGCTCGTGACGATGAGCGGTCTCCAAGCGCCGGTGCCACGGCCGCCGAAGCTCATCGCCGCCTTCGGGAACTATCGAGAAGGGTCAGACCGCGAGCGCCAGGTCCAGGACATGTTTCTGGAGAGCCCGGACTCGGTCATCGGCCCGAACGGCACCGTCATTCTGCCGAACCATCCGGCGTCCATCTTCCATCACGAAGCTGAACTGGCGCTGGTGGTCGGCCAGCGGGCGAAGGACCTACCGGCCGACGAACGCGCGCTCGAGGCGCTAGCCGGTTACACCTGCGCCATCGACGTCACGGCACGCGGCTTGGGACGTATGGGGCCTAGCCGAATCGGCAAATCCTTCGATACCTTCACCCCGCTCGGCCCCGCCATCGTGACAACTGACGAGGTTCCCGACCCACAAAACCTCCGCGTCACCCTCTCGGTAAACGACGAACTGCGACAGGACTACTCGACCCGCGATATGGAGTACAGCGTCGTCGAGGTGCTGGCCTTCATCACCTCCTACATGACCCTGGTCCCCGGCGACGTCATCATGTGCGGGACAAACCACCAGGGT
>JALYMD010000407.1 GCA_030773875.1 Chloroflexota bacterium
GCCGTGCATGGTGAAGAGCTGGTTGTAGGTCTCGGCGCTGACCACGTCGTTGTTCGGCCGGATCAGCTGGGTGCGGATGAGGAGCGCCTCGATACCGCCGAGAAGGAAAAAGGCGATCCCGGTCACCCCGTAGAGGACGCCGATGCGCTTGTGGTCAACTGTAGTGAGCCAACTCCACAGGGAACTGCCAGCGGTGTGTTGGCGGCTCAGCGCCGTCGATGGGGCGGGATGGACGATCGAGGCCATGGGGTACCCTCTCCCTCGGTTCGTCGTGGCCTGGCGCCACACCGGCGTGCGGCCGTCGCCGCCCAGTCGGAGTAGAAATGGGTGGCCTGTTACTCATCAATCCCCAGGTCTGGCTCACCCACGTCCGGGGAGACGTAGCAGCCGCCTTCTGGCTGCAGGCTCTCGAGGTACACGACGAGGCGCTCGATCTGCTCCTCGGTCAGCCCGTTCGGGTTCTCCTCGCTTTCGCCGTAAGCCGGCATCCAACTGCCCGGTTTCACAGCCGGCGCATTGGCGATCCAGAGCTCAAGATTGTCCGGGGTGTTGGTCAAGATTCCGGCACCGATCGTCGCCCGGCATCCAAACAGCGACAGGTTGGGCCCGAACAATGGCGTGGCGTCCGCTTCCGTCGGGAGCGGCTGAATCTCGCGGTCGCTTCCCTCTAGGAATCGGACGCCGTTGATCCGGTGGCAGCCGAGGCAGACGCCGAACTCGCGTGGGGCCCTGGTGATGTCGCCCGTATTAACGCTCTGGGCGGCGCCCTGAGTCGGCCCCTGTTTCCAGGACGCGACCCAGGCCTCGAACTGCTCCCGCGGCTCGACGATGACCCGAAAGCGCATCCAGGCATGGGACCGGCCGCAGAACTCGGCGCACTCACCGTAATAGACGCCGGGGTAGGGAGCGGTGAACGCAATGCGGGTGATGTGTCCGGGGATGACGTCCCGTTTGCCGGCTAGCTGGGGCACCCAGAAGGAATGGATCACGTTGTCTGATTTGAGGTTGAACTGGACCGGCTGATCCTGGGGGATGTGAACCTCGTTGGCGGTGACCACCCCAATGCCGGGGTAGTGGATCTCCCACCACCACTGCTTGCCGTGGACCTCGACGATCAGGTTCTGATCCTGGCCCACGGCATCGTTGATCTCGTACATCGTCACAATTGTCGGGATCAGAATCGCGAGCAGGATCGCGGCAGGGATCACCGTCCAGGCGATCTCCAATGTCTTGTTCCCATGAATCTGAGCGGGTCGCGGCTCAGTTTCAGACCGGCGTCTGAATCGAAGCACCGTGTATACGATGGCCGCCTGCACGAGGACGAAGACGACGAGTGCCGCCCAGAAGAGCAGCGTGTAGAGGTCCTGGATGCCTTCGGCGCTTTCGGTTCGCGGGCTGATGGTGGTGTAGGGAGTGGTGTTTCCGTCGAAGGCCACAAACAGCACGGCGACCGCCGCCAGCGCCGCGAGCAACACGCCGAATCGAGCGATCGTGCCCAGCCTCATGTCTGACAGGCCTCCCTCCGGTTCGTCGGTAGTCCGAGGCTAGCAGCCGATGGTGAACGACAAGGTCTCTAATCGTGAATGAAAGTGAACAGCGGACGAGGGAGAAGGTTTCGTGCATCGGCGCGGGAACCTTCGGTCCGGATCCCCATCGCTGCTCCTTCTATCCGTCGTCCTTGGAGGTGCAGAGCCACCGGCTGAGGTTGGACCGAGCTCTCGGCTGAGCGAAGGTGTTGCCGGAGCCCCGTTTGCCTTCCCCTGCGTGGATGATCAGGGCATGGCGCTTGTCGAGCAGATCGTCGAAGCCGGCGTAGGAGACGAATTCCTCGGGCCGCGAGCAGGGTGCCGGTGACCCCATGGGGCCACCGGCACCTGGCAACAGAAGGATCATGTCGCCCGTGATCAGGGGGTGCGGGGAGATGGCAGTCTGTCCAACAGCACCGCCGGGTCATGGCGTGCCGAGAACCGCATTGCCCAACCGTCTCCTGCTAGGTCTCAGGCGTAGCCGGCATACCCTCGTCCGCGACTGCGTCCTCGGGGGTAGCCGGCTGTTCGTCTTGGACCTCAGCCTCGGGAGTCGCTCCCTCCTCAGGCTCCGGAGTCGGCGCCGTCACCGCACCCTCAGGAACCTGGTCGGCCGGCACGACTCGCCAGAGCGTCCCGCTGGGATTCTCGAACGGATCGTAGTCCCGGTTGAACTCGCACTCGCAGGCCGTCAGGTAGACATTGCCCGTCTCGTCAGTGCCCGAGCCGGTGGCCAACAGGCTGGTCTGGAGCAGTTCTGCGTACTGCCAGGTGCCTGCGTCGTCCCGGGCCAGGCCCCAGATGCGACCGCTGCAGAAGTCGGAGTTGAAGTAGATGCCCTGCAGGGCGGGGAACGCTTCGCCGCGGTAGACGCCCATCCCCGTGATTGAGCAGCCGAATTCGTGGCTGTACTCGGCCACGGGCGGCACGCCGACCACCGAGCAGGCGCCGATCTCCTCACCACCTGCCTCGGGGGTGGCGGGACCAGCCGGTTGCGCCGGTGGGTAGCAGTGCGCCCCTTCCATGAAGTCCCAGCCGAAGTTCCAGCCGCCCTCGGTGCCTGCCGGGACGAAGTTGATCTCCTCCCAGGCGTTCTGGCCGACGTCCGTCACGTAGAGATCGCCGGTCTGCGCATCAAAGCTGAACTGCCAGGGGTTGCGCAGACCCCAGAAGAAGATCTCAGGCCGGGCCTCGGGGTGGTACGACCCGTCCTGCGCCTCTTGGTTCGCGACATCCGACGGGAGGATGCCCGTCTCCAGATACTCCCCTTCCGGCTGGACGCCGCCCGCTTGCGAAAAGGGATTGTTCTCCGGGATGCGGTAGGGCGCGTCACCCTGCGCGTTCACATCGATACGGAGAATTGAGCCGAGGACATCGTTGACGTCCTGAGCAGTTTCATATGGGTCGCCGGCCAGGCCACCATCGCCGAGCGAGATGTAGAGGTAGCCATCCGGGCCGAAGTTAATCGTGCCACCGTTATGGTTCACAAAGGGCTGCTCGACGGTCAGGATGACCCGAGCACTGTCAGGATCGGCTTGGTTCGGGTTGTCGGCCGAGACCCGGTACTCGACGACGAATGAGTCGCCATTTGTCCGGTAGTCGATGTAGTAGACGTAAAAGAGGCCGTTGTTGACGTAGTCGGGGTGAAACGTCAGGCCGAGGAGCCCTTGCTCCAGGAACCAGGTCCCCACGAGCCGAGTGATATCGAGGAACGGCTCCTCCATCACCTGGCCATTCGGGTCGATGATCCGGATGAAGCCGACCCGCTCGACGACGAAGAGCCGGCCGCTGCCGTCGTTTGCGCTGGTGACGTTCACGGGATCAAGCAGGCCGGAGGCGACCTGGACGAGCTGGATTTGAGGGTCACCAGGGAGACTGCCGCCGGGCTGGGCGACGCTAATCCCTTCGAAGGGATCCTGCGGAGGGGTGAAGCCAGGGTCGGTGCCCTCCTGCGCGGAGACGGCGAAGAGACCACTGGCGCCAATTAAGGCGACGAGCAAGAGAGCGATTGCTGAGCGTAAGACGTTCATGCGGCGTTCCCTTTCCACGATGAGCTAGCTGCCACTGGGCAGGACGTAAGGTGTGGGGTGGAGCCTGGGTTCTTGTCATGCCGGGCCCTCCTTTCTTCCGGAGGCGGCCGTCACCGGAGTAACGGTGCGCCCAACCATGAGGCCTGGAAGCCCCTCGACGTGGCCGGCGTGCGGACTCATGCGAGCGAACGGGTTGGACGCTGCGGTGACGAACTGAACTACCGGATCGCTTGAGACGTCGCCGCCGGCTTGGGC
>JALYMD010000408.1 GCA_030773875.1 Chloroflexota bacterium
GTCGCGACGCTTCCAGTCGAGCGCCGCAAGCTGGTCACTAACCACGACGCGCTGAGCTACTTTGCCGACCGGTACGGCTTCGAGGTCGTCGGCACCGTCATTCCCAGCCTGGACACTCGCGCTGAAGTCTCTGCCAGGGACGTTGCCGGCTTGGTGGAGCTGATTGACCGGGAAGGGGTTCCCGCCATCTTCGCCGAGAACACGTCTAGTCCGGGCCTCGCCCAGGAGTTGGCGACCCAGGCGGGGGTAGCCATTATTGATGACCTCTACACCGACAGCCTTGGCGAGCCCGGTTCGGGCGCGGAGACCTACATCGGCTTGATGCAGACGGACACCGTGCTGATTGTCGAGGCCCTTCGCTAAGGAAGATCGAGACGCTTGAAGCAGGCTGGGAAGGACGCGGTGTCGGCGTCTAACACGACGGGCGAATTCACGAGCGCGGCGCGTTTGGAAGCCACGGGGGTGAGCGTCCACTTTGGCTCCCGCTCGGCGCTGGAAGGCATCACTGCCGCCTTTGGCCCAGCCGAGACCGTGAGCTTGCTCGGTCCTAACGGCGCCGGCAAGAGCACCCTCCTGAAGGTGCTGGCCGGCATGCTCCCGCCTTCTCATGGCGAAGTGCTCCTGGATGGAGCTCCCGTTCGCAAACCAGCCCCCGGCGTCGTCTACGTTCCGCAACGAACCGGCGTCGACTGGACGTTTCCCGTCAACGTCCTCGATGTCGCCCTCATGGGCCGCGCAGGTAGCCGATCCCGCTTGGAGCCGTTCAGCAAGCAGGACCGAGCGGATGCGATGGGGGCGCTTGAGCGGGTCGGCATGCATCGCTTCGCCGAAGTTCAGATCGGTCAGCTCTCTGGAGGGCAACAGCAGCGCGTCTTTCTGGCCCGGGCCCTGCTCCAGTCCGGCAAGGTCTATCTCCTGGACGAGCCCTTCGCCGGTGTCGACGTTCCTACCCAGGATCTCCTCATTGACCTTTTCAGCGGGCTGCGCCGAGAAGGTCGGACCATCATCTATGCCACCCACGATCTTGCTCAGGCAGCAAAGTGCTCCGACCGTATCCTGCTGATCAACCGTCGGGTGATGGCAGAGGGCCATCCCCAACAGGTGATGACCGCCACGAACCTGCGGGCAACGTTCGGCGGTCAGGCGATTCTGGTGCCGGTTGAGGCGGAGATTGCCCGGGGCGCCGACGGGAGCACTACATGAGCAGCGTGCTGAACTGGATTCTGGATCCGCTGAGCCGCACCTTCATGCAACACGCGTTTGTCGCCATCGTGCTCGTCGGCGTGATTTGCGGGGTAACCGGCACGTTCGTGACGTTGCGTGGACTTGCCTTCATGGGCGATGCCCTTGCCCACGCGATCTTTCCCGGGGTCGTCATCGCGTTCGTGCTGGGCGGGAACTTCCTGATCGGCGCGCTGATCGCGGCGGTGCTAGTGTCATTGGCAATCGGGGCCATTGGACAGAGCGAGCGTCTGAGCAATGACACGGCCATCGGCGTTCTCTTTGCCGGGGGATTTGCGCTCGGAGTAGCGCTAATCTCAGCCCAACGCTCCTACGCTAAGGATCTTTCCTCGTTCCTCTTCGGCACGATCCTCGGCGTCTCCCGCGGGGACCTCTTGCTCACCGGCGCGGTCGGCCTTGGCGTCCTAGCCGTTATGGCGCTGTTTCGCCGCGAACTCGGGCTCATTGCCTTCGACCGGACGTTTGCCCAGGCCCAAGGGCTGAACCTCTGGGCCTACGATCAACTCTTCCTGCTGCTCCTGTCGTTGTCGATCGTGATCTCTCTACAGACGGTCGGCAATATCCTAGTGCTGGCCATGCTGGTCACCCCCGCGGCCACGGCCCGCCTGCTGACTGATCGGCTTCCGCGGATGGCATTCCTCGCGGCATTCATCGGAGCCGGGTCGGGCGTCATCGGGCTCTACATCTCCTATTACGGAGGCATCTCCTCTGGCGCCAGCGTCGTCCTGGTGGCCACGGCGCTCTTCGCTATCGCCTATCTGTTCGCACCCGGTACGGGCATCGTCACCGTCCGCCTTGCCCGGCGCCTCCACTACGCTCACCCGGAGCGTGAC
>JALYMD010000409.1 GCA_030773875.1 Chloroflexota bacterium
CGGTGAGCACCTACAAACACGACGACCTGCCGGGTCCGTATCAGGAACTTACTGAGGCCTTCACGCGCATCACGGGAAACCCTGGGTTCCAGAGCTACGACGAGGCCACAGACACGGCTCGCTCCGGGTCGTTCATGGATTGGGCTTACAGCCAGCGGGGCGTCTACACCTGGGTGCCGGAGCTGTGGGACGCCGCCAGCGCAGCCGGGGTTCAGCGAGATCCGGACAACGCGGTCGAACCCCTTGACGAGGCGGGTGAGGCGGTGCTCCTGCGTTGGAACGACGAGCGACTTGGCGGTCAGGGGTTCGTGAACTGGAGACCTTTCGATCACCCGCAGCTGGGACCCGTGGAAATCGGGGGCTGGACCTACAAGTTCACCCATCAGAATTGTCCCGGCACCTACATTCCAGCGCTGGCCCGCGCTCACGTCGATTGGACGTACCTCCTTGCGCGAGCCCTGCCGCAGCTTGCCGTCGAGCGGACCACAGTGACGAGCCGGGGCGGCGACCTTTGGACGCTCGAGGTCCGGGTGGTCAACGAGGGCTATCTCCCCACGAATCTTTCCCAGCAGGCCATCGATATTGGCCTGGCGGACGGGGTCACCGTGATGGTTGAGGGTGCGGGCGTGGAGGTCGTCGCCGGGGAGGCGTCTGGTGACCTCGGGCACCTTGAAGGCTACGGCGGGAGGGCCGAACCTCCCTGGCGGGGACCGACGCCGGTTCGCCGATCGGCAACGGCCCAGTTCGTGCTGCGGATTCCAGCCTCAACGGACAAGATTCGGATACGCGCAGCAAATTCCAAGGCCGGTGCAGTCAGCAGGATCGTCGATTTGACCACTGACGCGGCTGATGATGCCGACGTCTCCTGAGTTCACCGCAAAGGTCTATCGCGTCGTCGGCTGCATCCCGCGCGGGCGCGTAACCACGTACGGAAGGATCGCCCGAGCGATTGGCGACGTGCGTGGGGCCCGGATGGTCGGTTGGGCCTTGATGAAGGCGCCGCCGGAATTACCGTGCCAGCGGGTCGTCAACCGCAATGGCGAGCTGACCGGAGGCTGGCACTTCGGCCACCCAGACGTGATGCGGAGCCTGCTCCTCGCTGAAGGGATTCCGTTCGCCGCCGAGTACCAAGTCGACCTAAGCAAGTGCGTGTGGGATCCCTGGGACGATGCTTTAGCCACCGCCGACGAAATGGACAATCTCGAGGCGGTCATTGGGTTGGAGCGTCGTTGAGGCGAAGTCGGCGCGGGAAAGGATCGAGCCATTTCGCTCGACCACGACCAGGCGATCCTGAAATCCTTTTGAAGCCAGGAAGCTGGCAACTGTCGTCCCTGGGGAGACCGAGTTCTCCTTGCCGTTGACGACGATCGAAGTCTGGTTCTGCTCATCCATGACGGAAACCGTGCTCCTTTCGACGATCTCCCGCAACTCCTTCGACGCCGCCACGGGGCTGTCGGCAGCCGCGATAGCGGAGATGACGGCGATTCCGTGCGCCCCCGCCTCCAGCACCTGCTCGGCGTTGCCCACGTTGATGCCCCCAATGGCGAGCACGCGCGCGGGTGCCGCCTCGATGATCTGCCGGAGTCGGTCGAGTCCAATGCCATCCCGCCCGGGCTTGCTGCCGGTCTCAAAGACATTGCCGGCGAGGACGTAGTCGGCTCCGGCGCTGTTGGCTGCCTCTTCCGGAGAGTGGACCGATCGGCCGATCAGGACGCGGGATCCGAGTGCGGCGCGGGCGACCGCGACTGGTGGACCCTTCTCCGGTAGATGAACGCCGGTTCGGAAGCGAGTGGCGAGTTGGACATCGCCGTTGACCAGCAGAGGAACGGTGTCTGGTATCACCGCGACGAGACGCTCCGCGAGCGCTGTCAGCGCCATCGGAGCCAAATCCTTCTCCCGTAATTGCACGCCGTCCACGCCTCCCGCCAACGCCTGCTGGACGAGGTGAGCCAGCGGGATTCGGGTCCTGTGCCGATCGGTGACGAGCATGAGGCGCGGAACCCGCGGTGACGGCGATGTCTTAGGAGCATCGGTCACTCCCGCGGACCTCGATGAGCACCCATCACGGCGTAGCTAAGAGCCTGAGCGGCAGCCGCTGGGTCATCGGTCCGAAGGATGGCACCGACGACGGCGACCCCGACCGCACCGGCCTCGATCACCGCCCCCGCGTTTTCCGGCTCGATGCCGCCAATGCCGATGACGGGGGCCGTAGTCGCCGCGGCACGGCGGCTCAGCGTGGACAGGCCGATCGCGTCGCCAGCGTCCGGTTTCGATGCGGTTCCGAAGACCGGGCCGATACCGAGATAATCGGCTCCGGCGCCGGCCGCCGTAACGGCCTGCTCGTCGGTCTCGGGCGAGTAGCCGATGATAAGGTCAGACCTCCCAGCCTGCTGCGCGACCCGGCGGGCCTCCGATACGGGCAGATCGTCGACGCCAAGGTGCACTCCGCCGGCGTTTGACGCAAGCGCAATGTCCAGGCGGTCGTTGACGACGAACAACGCCTTGTGAGCGGCGCACGCCTCCCGGACGCGTACCGCAAGAGCGAACAAGGCGCGGTCGCTAAGGTGCTTGGCGCGAAGCTGAACGGCCGTGCAGCCGCCTTCGAGGGCACGATGCACCACGAGGGGAAGATCGGCGCGCGCCTGTTCCGGATCCGCGACCAGGTAGACGGCGAGCCGGGAGGGGAGGGAGGGCAAGCGGGCCAGGACCCGAATTAGGCCGGCACGCCGACGACGCCTGCCAGCGGGCTGCTGGCGGAGGCGTACGCTTTCCGGGGGATGCGACCGGCGAGGAAGGCTTTGCGGCCGCCACGGACCCCGTCGGCGATCGCCTCTGCCATCAGCGCGGGGTCCTCCGCCAGCGCGACCGCGGTGTTGACCAGGCAGGCGTCGGCGCCGATCTCCATGGCCTGGGCAGCATCAGAGGGAACGCCAATTCCGGCGTCGACGACGACCGGGACTTGGGCCTGCGCGACGATGATCTTGATGGCTTCGAGGTTGACCAGCCCCTGGCCGGAGCCGATCGGGGACCCGAGCGGCATCACAGTCGCGGTGCCCAACTCCTCCAATCGGCGGGCCAGGACCGGGTCCGCACCAATGTAGGGCAGAACGACGAAACCCTCCTGGACAAGGGTGCGGCAAGCTTCGAAGGTGCCGATCGGATCCGGAAGCAGGTAGGTGGGATCCGGGATGACTTCCACCTTGACCCAATCAGACAGGCCCATCGCTCGCGCCATCCGTGCGACGCGGACCGCCTCTTCCGTGGTCTGGCAGCCGGCGGTGTTGGGAAGGATGGTGTACCGGCTCCAGTCGACATCCTCGAGGACCGAGCGGCTCTGGGGATCGTCAAAATCGATCCGGCGAAGCGCTACTGTAATGATCTCCGACCCCGACGCCGCGAAGGCCGCGTTCATCTCCGCGCTGCTCCGGTACTTGCCGGTGCCAAGCATAAGACGGCTGCTGAAGGTCTTGCCGGCAATGGTGAGCGGGGCATCATGACGGGCGACCATCTAGAGTTCCTTTCCCGGCAGCGAGGTGAGCGCGCCAGTCGTCATGTGGAAGTGGTTGACCGGTGAGTGGCCGCTACCGACGCTGTAGCTCCGGCGCAGGGCCTCAGTAATGAATGTCTTCGCCTGCATAATGGCATCCAGTGTGTCCAGCCCGTGCGCGAGATAGGCTGTGATGGCTGCGGAGAATGTGCAGCCGGTGCCGTGGGTGTTCTGGGTGTGGATGCGCTCCGCCGGCAACTCGACAAAGTTGCTGCCGTCGTAGACCAGATCGACTGGATCACCCTCCCGGTGGCCCCCCTTGATAATCACGTGGCGGCAGCCCATTTGGGCGATCGCGCGAGCCGCGTCTCGCGCGTCGGCGTCGGTCGTGATCTGGCGGCCGGTGAGTACTTCGGCCTCCGGGATATTAGGGGTAACAACGTGCGCGATTGGAATCAGGAACTGTTTCAGCGCGTCCTCGGCGTTGAGTTGCAGCAACCGGTCGCCGCTCTTGGCCACCATCACCGGATCAACGACGAGTTTTGAGACTCCCCAGGCATCGAGCCGATCGGCAACGACTTCGATGATTAACGGGCTGGAGAGCATACCCGTCTTGCCGGCGTGGGCGCCGATATCTTCCATGAGCAGGTCGATCTGGGCGACGATGATCTCCTCTGGCACCTCGGCTACGGCAAACACCCCGCGGGTGTTCTGGGCGGTCACAGCGGTGAGGGCGGACGTTCCATAGACACCGAGCGCCGCGAACGTTTTGAGATCGGCTTGAATACCAGCGCCGCCGCCGGAGTCGGAGCCGGCAACCGTGATGGCCTTCGGTGGCGTGGGAGCAGCAGGGAGATCAAGCACGAGCGCGCCTCTGTGACGGGCAGCGGTGGCCCGAAAACGCAACAACGCCGACGGCGAGGCCAACGGCGCAAGGGGATGCCCATTAAGGGGATGCCCATTATATGGGCCGTTGCCGTCCCTTCGCCGGTACGAGCCGGATCAGGTTCGGAGGGTTGGTAGCCGTTCTGGCTACACTCTCAGCGCGCCGCGCACCCCTGGCAACCGTGACCTTGAGGGTACCACGGCGGCCGGTTCGCCGCCAGGGCCGATGGTATACTCGTTTAGCCCTTGCGCCGCGCGGCGCGTCGATCATCCATCACTTCAGGAGGCGCCCGTGAACGTGCTTGAGGGGCTGCAAAACATCCGTTATCGGCTCGAAGCGAATGGTGCCGACCCGGCCTCGATCCAGGTTGTCGATCAGATCATGCGCCGAGCAGCGTTGCCAGCGGCGGCACCGGCTTCCGCCAACTCCCTGATCCAACTCGTCCGGATGCTGATGCGGACGCCGGCGGCGAACGGAAACGTCCGCATCTATAACGATTTCGTCCGGTTAGAAGAGGAACTGGATCTTGCCGGGAGCGCGGCTCGGGAGCGGCAGGCTCTCGAGGATGCGAAGCCGGTTCCGAAGACCAAGAAGTTTTACAAAGACCAGAAGGAGCG
>JALYMD010000410.1 GCA_030773875.1 Chloroflexota bacterium
CCGCAGCCCCGGCCGGCGGACCGTCCAGGGAGCAGCTCCCGACTCTCATTCTGTTGGCTCAAGACCACGTAGATCATCACGAGCACCGCAGGGTCAGCCACGGGGCGAGGGTAGCATGCGGGAGAGACCTCAACAAGGCGGTGAATGCTCCGCTCTCTGGCAGTATCACCACTCGCCGGGCTCCGATGGCGCCACACGCGAGGATCGTATCAAGGCAGGCGTGAGGGCTATGAGTCGGAGTTGCAGGCAATCGGGTACTTTATTCGGAAGTCTGTAGATTGGGGAGGGGAGGGAGTTCATGGCGGCGACAACCCGACGACGGGTGGTGTTGACGGGAACCGGTGCCATTGCGCCAACGGGGAACAGCGCGGCGGAGAATTGGGAGGCCGTGCGGGCAGGTCGCTCGGGCATCACCGACATCTTCCGATTCGACGCGAGCAACCACGAAACCCGGTTCGCAGGCGAGGTGAAGGGCTTCGATGCGGTGTCGATCATCGGCCGCAAGGAGTCCCGCCGGATGGACCGGTACGCCCAGCTGGCGGTAGCCGCGAGCCTCGAGGCAATGCGAGAGGCTCAGCTGTCGACGGGAGGCGGATCACCCGATCGGTTTGGCGTGCTGGTGGGCACCGCGATGGGAGGGATGGAGACGATCGAGCAAGGGGCCGAGACGCTGATGCGTCAAGGTCCGGGCCGGCTCAGTCCCTTCTTCATGCCGATGATGCTACCCAACATGGCTTCTGGCGACGTGGCGATCGCCGTAGGAGCACGAGGACCCAACTTCGCCACCGTCTCAGCCTGCGCAAGCGCCGCGCACTCAATCGGCGAAGCTGCCTTGATGATCCGCGACGGGCGTGCCGATGTGATGTTGGCCGGGGGAGCGGAGGCTTTGGTTACTCCGCTCAGCGTGGCCGGCTTCAATGCCATGGGAGCCCTCTCCACTCGAAACGAATGCCCTCAAGCGGCCAGCCGGCCATTCGATGCAGGCCGGGATGGTTTTGTGCTTGCCGAAGGGGCTGCCATGCTGGTACTGGAAGAGCTGGGTCATGCGCTGGCACGCAATGCCCCAATCCTTGGGGAGTGCGTCGGCTACGGCGCGACCGACGACGCGTATCACAAGGTGCAGCCGGCCGCCGGCGGTGAGGGAGCAGTCCGCGCCATGCGCCTCGCACTCATGGACGCTGAGCTTTCGCCAGATCGAATTGACTACCTCAATGCCCACGGTACGTCGACCCAACTCAACGAGAAGCTTGAGACGGCTGCGATTAAGGCGGTCTTCGGTGAGGAAGCTCGACGGCTCCCTATCAGTTCGACCAAATCGATGACGGGCCACCTGCTTGGCGCAGCAGGCGCCATGGAGGCGGTTTTCTCGCTCTGCGCCATCCGGGACCAGTGTGCGCCTCCCACGATCAATTACGAGACGCCTGATCCGGAGTGCGACCTCGACTACGTCCCTAACACGGCGCGTTCGCTGCCGATCGGGACGGTCATGAGCAACTCCCTCGGCTTCGGAGGACACAATGTCTCCCTCATCTTCGCTAAGTATGAAGAACGGCGGGGCTAAAAAAGCCCCGCCGCATCCATCATTTGCTCACTAACGAGATTGCGACCGCTACTCCAAGTATCCGCGGAGCTTCCGGCTATAGGTTGGATGGCGGAGCTTCCGGAGCGCTTTTGCCTCGATCTGCCGGATTCGTTCCCGGGTGATGCCGAACTCCCGGCCAACCTCTTCAAGCGTCCGGAAGCGGCCATCTTCGAGCCCGAACCGAAGCAGAATGATCTTTCGCTCCCGCTCCGTGAGCTTGTTCAACGCGTCGCCGATCTGCGATCGTAGGAGTTGCTGCGATGCCACCTCCAGCGGTGCAGGCATCGTCTCGTCCTCGATGAAGTCTCCCAGGAAGGCATCTCCGTCCTGGCCGACGGGAGCCTCAAGGGAGACGGGGTGTCGCGCCACATCGAGCACCTGACGGACTTTCTCGTCGGAAATGTCCATCGCGCGAGCAATCTCTTCCTGAGTTGGCTCTCGCTCTAGGATCTGCTGGAGGCGGTGACCGGTTTTCTTGACGCGGTTGATAGTCTCGCCGACGTGGACCGGAAGACGAATCGTCCGGCTCTGGTCAGAGATTGCCCTTGTAATAGCCTGCCGAATCCACCAGGTCGCATAGGTGCTGAACTTGTAACCACGGGTGTAATCAAACTTGTCCGTTGCCTTCATCAGGCCGATGTTGCCTTCCTGGATCAGATCGAGGAAGGAGAGACCGCGGCCCACATACTTCTTCGCCACCGACACAACGAGGCGGAGGTTGGCCTGAATGAGGTGGGCCCGCGCACGATCCCCGTCTAACTGGTCGGCTTCCAGCGACTCCCTCGTCTCGACGCTCAGCACGTCCACGAGGAGGCGCTGCTCGGCGAGTTTACCGCGCTCCATCCGCTTGGCCAGCCAGACCTCCTCCTGCATCGTCAACAGGTCGGTCTCGCCGATCTCCTGGAGGTAGAGCCGCACGGAGTCGCCGACCCCGGCGGACATTGCATCATCGGGCTCATGACGTTCGGCGGCTGTCTCTTTGACCTTGCTAGCCGGCTTGACCG
Source organism: Chloroflexota bacterium (assembly GCA_030773875.1). The sequence continues at coordinate 2,587 of JALYMD010000410.1, forward strand.
GGGCCTGATCCAGGACCTCAATGCCCTCGGCCACAAGGCTGGAGTACAGGTCATCGAGCGACTCGATCTGTTCCTCGGGGTTCGGGAACGCCGCGATGATCTCGTCGGAGAGCAGGTAACCCTGGTCTTTGCCCTTTGCAATCAGGCTTGTCACCA
>JALYMD010000411.1 GCA_030773875.1 Chloroflexota bacterium
AGACGATGACCGCCGGCGAGGAGGAGATCACGGTGAACCCTGGACGGACCCTACGCCCCATGCGCTTTCTGCCCCTTGCCGTCGCGGCGCTCGCGCTGGTCCTGACCGCGTCGGCTGCCCGTGCGGCGCAGAGCGCCCCCGAGATTGGGGCCGGCCACAGCATCTCCTCCTCGTTAGGTGCGGATTCCAGCGGCGAGTTGACCATCCACTCTGGGGAGCCGGCGGCAGCACTGGCCGGGACTGCCGGGCTCAAGGGGGCAGAGGTTGCCGCGGTGACCGCCCTCCCGCGAGCCGGTGCGGGCATGGCCGTCACGGTGGTTCTTCCCGGCGAGGCCGCGCTGTTCGCACTCCTCGCGGGCAGCCTGGTCCTGCTGGCCCTCGCGGTCGCCCGTCACCGCCCGACGATCTGATCGTTCCGACCGGCCACGACTCGCCGGACACTCCCATGAAGGCTAAGGGACCGGGGCGTTCGCCCCGGTCCTTTGGCGTTTGGCCTTGTCCTAGGAAGGGTCGCTCTGTGCAGACAAGGCGGCCCTTCCTAGGATAGGGGGAGATTGACCCAAGAATGGAATCAGGGTTGAGTCAGCCCTCGCCGCTCCAAGTCAGCCAGACGACGCTCGGCGTCCGCCAGCCGGCCCTCGGCATCGGCCAGCCGGCTCTCCAGCGTCGCGATCCGGCCCAGGACGTCCGGATCAGCGTCCCCGCCGCCTCCGACGATCTGCCCGATCAGTTGTTCCGCCCGGCCCGCATAGTACCGGCTGGTCTCTCGCGGGTCGGCGACATCATCGTCCATCGAGCATCTCCTTGCCGCGCACGTTCCGCCGCCGTGCCGGCCTGTCGCAATGATGCGCCGCTCGTTACGCTGAGGCAACGAGGTGCGGCGACACCTCGTTGAGCGGACGGACCTCCTGGAAGCTGTGCGTGTGGCACGACTCGCGGGCGAGGAGGCACATCTGCGCGCTGAGGATGGCCGCTTGGAGCGGAGCGCGCCCCTGGCCCCTGCCGCTCATCACGTCCAGAAAGTCCCGCGCCAGTTCCTCGTCGCCACCATGGTGATCGCGGCCATCGCCCACATCGAAGCGATGTCGTTCAGTCTTCCCCGAATGATGGTGGTGCACGGTCAGTTCGTCCTGATACCAGTCAAACTTGATCGTGCCGCGATAGCCGATCAGCGTCGCGCCCCGCGCCGCGGCTCCCCCGCGTGTGTAGAAGTTCTGGCTGTAGACCGCGTGGAGGCCTGACGCGTACTGGATGATCGCGCTCGCGGAGTCGTGGTTGCCCGTGTCGACGGCGTAGCTGCACAACCAGGCGTTCGGGTCGACGGGCGGCGTCAGTTCCTGGAAGTAGGAGAAGTTGCCGGGGCTCTCCGGACAGGCATCCAAGCGCTGACACTCGGCGCACCTGAGCCCCGTCGGCATTTCCCCCCGAAACACGGTTTTGGACTCCATCGCGCAGATCCGGGTCGGCCGCTGCCGCACCAACGAGTTGAGGTAATCGAAGTCATGGGTCGCCTTCTGGAGCCAGAGACCTCCCGTCTCATGCTCGTCGCGCATCCACCCATGGTAGTAGATGGACCCGTAGAACGGAACGTTGTTGACCGCTTGCACGTGCTCGATCGTCCCGATCACGCCAGCGTCGACGAGGGCGCGGGCAGCCTCGCAGATCGCCGAAACGCGCAGCGGGAACGAGACGACCACTGGGCTGCGCGAGCGCTCTGCCGCGGCAGCCAGTGCTGCAAGTTGCTCCCAGGTCGTCGCCACCGGTTTCTCGAGGAAGAGCGGCAGGTTCCGCTCCAGCACCTTGATGGCCAAGGGCGTATGCAAGGAACACCGGGTGCCGATCAGCACACCGTCCAGGTCCGCCTCGTCCAGCATCCGATCGACGTGCTCAAAGACCGCAGTCGACCGTAGCGGATCGGGATACGCCGCGCGGAGCGCCTCGGCCTGAGGATCGACCAGCGCCGTCACGGATGCGCCCGGACCCACCCGGTCGATGGTGTCCAGCACCCAGCGCATCCGGTTGCCGTAGCCGATCACACCTAATCGAATCATCGACCCCTCGGCTTTCCCTCGCGGGCGATGCCGGTGAACGTCCCAAGCGCCCGTCAGCTGGCTCGCTTAGGGAAGCGTATCACCTAATGGTTGGTGGATCGTCTGATCTGGAACCCGCCGTCCGCGCTTCTGCCCTGGTTCGGGCTCGGTCCGGCCGAGCCCGCCACCAGGCGAGGGTCACCCTTGGCGTTTAGCGATGCTGAGGAGACTGCACGCACCTTGCCTCACTTGAGCCCACTCAACGAGATCCCCTCGATGAGCTGGCGTTGGAAGAACAGGAAGACAATGAGGATCGGGATGGTGGCCATGTTCGCCGCCGCCAGCAGCACCGCGGTGTTGGTGAACTGCTCGCCCTGGAAGAGGGCGATGCCGACCGAGAGGACCTGCATCTCTGTCCGGTTGGTGACGATGAGCGCCCAGAGAAGCTCATTCCACGACCAAAGCAGGACCAGGAATCCGAATGCTGTCAGCGCCGGACGGGCAAGGGGGAGATAGATCTGCCAGTAGATCTGGAACGGGTTGGCGCCTTCCAGCGTCGCCGCCTCCTGGAAATCGTTCGGGATGGTCAGGAAGAACTGGCGGAGGAGGAACGTCCCGAACGCGCTGAACAGGAGCGGCACAACCAGCCCCTGGTACGTGTCGAGCCAGCCCAGTTCGCGCATGAG
>JALYMD010000412.1 GCA_030773875.1 Chloroflexota bacterium
GGCGGCCAAGCGCGCCGCATTGGCGCTGTGCTCGCGCATCCGCAGCGGCAGCGTCTTGACTCCCGCTAGGAGCGTCCAGGCCGCGAACGCGCTCATCGCCCCGCCCAAGCGGGAAACCGTCCGGGCAATAGGGGCGACGATGTCTCGCGACCCGCAGACGACCCCACCCAGGATCTGGCCGTGCCCTGAGAGGTACTTCGTCGCGCTGTGGATCACCACGTCGGCTCCGTGCTCCAGGGGCCGGCAGAGCGCCGGCGAGAGGAACGTGTTGTCCACCACCAACTTGAGGCCGCGACGACGGGCGAGCGCCGCCAGGGCCCCGAGGTCCGCCACCCGCAACGCCGGGTTGGAGAACGCTTCACAGTAGATCGCCCTTGTGGCGGGGGTGATCGCTTCCTCGACCGCCGCCACGTCCGACGCGTCAACCAGCGTCACCGCCGCGCCGTGACAGGGCAGGTCGTCGCGGAGAAAGGCGCGGGTGACGGCGTAGACGTCGGCGGACGCGACCAGATGACCGCCCCCGGCCAGGAGGTGGAGCAGTGTGGCACTGACGGCCGCCATTCCGGTGGCGGTGGCGACAGCCGCCTGGGCTCCCTCCAGATCCGCCAGTTTGACCTCAAGGCAGCGCACCGTGGGGTTGCCGTCCCGGGCGTAGAAGAAATGGGGGGCCAGACCGCTGCGGGCGGCTTCAAGCTGCTCGTAGGTGTGGAAGGCGTAGGTGGCGTTCTGGTAGATCGGTACGCCGTGGGCGCCGGTGGTCGGGTCCGGCGCCTCACCGGCGTGGATGCTGCGGGTCGTGAAGCCGTGGCGAGGGGACATGGGGATCTCCAAGAACAACGGTGCAAAACTGTACTCCCGACTATACCCCAGCGCCGCCGGGACTCGGGTCCCGGCGCGGTCGCCAGGGACGCTGGTGGCAGTGGGAGCATCGAGGGGCGGAGGTGACCGGGTAACCGCAGCCCTGCCTCCGATGAGGCGGAACACCTATCCGCTGCGTTCGGCGATCCATTCCCCTCGTCGGAGATCCCCTCGATGCCATCGACACCCCAGATGCTCGCTGCATGGGCGGCGACCAGACTTGCGAGCAGGCACTCACCGAGCTTAACAACGGGGCCGAGGTGATGAGGCTGTGACGCCCCAGGTTGTCAGGGACTTCGCCCTCAGGGGGTGGGAGGAACCTGCTGACGGGGCCGGACGGCGCAGGCTGCGTGCGGGCGTACTGAGTTCAAACGGAGGGGAGGAAGCAGGGGTCGGCTCTGCCGGAGCAACTGTGATCTTTTCGTGACGGGATCGCGATGCAGGCGTGACACCGGGGGCCCATCTTGATTTCAGGAGATCACGACACCACGCGGACCCAACGGGCGGCGATGCCCCCAAGCCCCCGGCCGGATCCTAACCACCCTCTTCTCTCCCCCTCCCTCCCTCTTCCCACGACCCCGGGCGGCCGGCCGCAAGGCCTGGCCCCGGGGTCGCTCTATATCCGCCGTATCCCGGCACTCCGGATCGCCGGGCCGCAGAGGAGCGCCGGTTGATGATCCCAAGGGCGCGCTGCCAGCGCCTCGCGACCGGAGCGTCAGCCCCTCGCCTGCCCTTGCCAACTGTCGAGGCGATCAGCAGATGGACAGGCGGTCTCGGTTATCGCTCCACCTCAAGACCCAGCTCGGGAATCGGCGGCAGCGCCGTCTGGTGGAGCCAGGCATCGAAGAAGGCATCCAGGTCCTGGCCACTGGTCTGCTCGGCGACGGCGATGAAATCCTCCGTCGTAACGGTCGCATGGCGATACCGTTCGGTGTAAGTTTGCAGCGTCTGAAAGAAGAGTTCGTCTCCCAGGCGGAGGCGGAGCGCGTGGAGCGTCAACCCCCCGCGCCCGTAGACGGCGCCCCGGAAGAGGCTGTCCGGGCCGGGATCGCCAATCGCCACGGGCTGGAGTGCGGGCGGCGGCAGGTCCAGTTGCCCCAGCGCTTCCGATGCTGACCGGCGCTCCAATTCGGCCTTCGATTTCACGCCGAGCCTGGAACGCACGTCCTCCTCGGAGATGAGCCCTGGGAAGGCCGCGAGCACCAGATCCCCCAACTCCCGTGCGTTCATCCCTTGCAGCGCCGCCCGGTCGTGCAGCCGATCTCGGGCGGCCAGCACGGCGTACCAGCGACGGACCTGCTCGTCTCGCGCCGTTGCGCCACGGGTGTGCTCCGTCCAGAGCCACTCCCCGTACGTCGCGAATCCCTCGTTCAGCCAGATGTCCCGCCAGCGCTCAAGGCCGACGCTGTTGCCAAACCATTGGTGCGCGAGCTCGTGGGCGACAACCGACTCGGCTGTGGCATCACGGCCATGGGT
>JALYMD010000413.1 GCA_030773875.1 Chloroflexota bacterium
CTCTTCCTTGCCGCTGCATTCGTGGTCACCCGCTGCCTGATACAGCGGGCACGCACCTGCTACCGCTGGGTCACCCGCCCCACCACCCGACGACTCTAGCGAGGCCTATTGCCGGTCGCTCTAAGGCGCCGACGCCCGCTATCCACGTGGATCGCTCGCAGAACAGCCGTCCCTCTCGTCGTGCGTGCCGATGTCGATCAAGGTGATCGAGTGCTCGATTCCGGCTGCTGCCGCCACCAGCGTCGACCTCGGCGCACCGGGAGCATGCGGCGGAACACGCGAGTCTCCCAGTTCAATGCCGTGGCTCCCTACTGGGTTTGGACCGAACATCGGGCGCATCCGTGGCGGTGCTAACGGGAGGAGCGGAAACGGTGGCGGAAGCGTGGCAGATACCTGCCCGCGGATCGGCCCCGAGGCGAGTCAAGGCGAGGGCCGATGCGGAGGAAGGCATCGCACGCTCCTGCCTCTAGCATGGGGAGAAACAGGAGCGCGCACGGCCAGCCTAACTCCGTGCATGCGCCGCTACAGCGGATGGGGCCGCGCCACAACAGCTCCTACGCCGTAGGCGTCGAGGCCTCGGTACCTTCATTTGGAATAGGTCGATTCGAGCGCCGATCCAGGGGCAACACCAGGCTGAAGGTGCTGCCCCGACCTTCTTCACTCTCGACCTCGATCCGGCCGCCGAGCCGGGTCGCGAGTCCTTGAGCACTGAACAAACCTAGGCCCAGCCCCTCGATAGGCACCCCCCGGGCATCCGTCGCGGTGCCGACCCGGTAGGAGCGCTCAAAGACGCGCGCGAGCGCTGCCGTTGGGATGCCGATGCCCTGGTCGCGTACCCCGAGCCGCGCCCGATTCCCTTCCCGTCCGACGATGATGTCGACGTTGCCTCCATCAGGGCTGTACTTGATCGCGTTACTGAGGAGGTTGCCTGCGATCTGACTCACCAGGTCGGGATCCCACCACCCGACTACCGCACCTGGACCGGGACCAACCACACGTAGAGTATGGCGGTCGGTCAGCGGTTGGTGTTGTTCGACCAGGCGGACGGCCAAGTGATGCAGGTCGCCGAAGCGCCGGTGCACCGCTGGCTGCTGACCGATCTGAAGGCGCGCCGCGGCGAGCAGTTGTTCGATCAGATGCTGCATCGCCTCAGCTTGGTCCCGGATCGCCGCCACCGCGTTGGCGTCCTTCACCCGGCTAGGGTCACGCTCAAGCCGATGCTGCAGCAGTTGAGCCCACCCCTTGATCGTGGTCAGCGGCGTCTTGAGATCGTGGGACGCAGTCAAGACAAAATCGTCCTTTTGCCGTTCAAACTCACGCTGCGCCGTCACATCCCGCAGCGTGAGCACGGCGCCCAGTTGCGTCCCGTCCTCGGTAACCACCGGCGCGGCGCTGCCCTCGGCGATGACCTCCGTCCTGTCTGGCCGGTGAATCCGCCACTCCGCACCTACGGTCGTCTCGCCTCGCCGAACGGCCCGGGCCAGGGGCAGTTCCTCTGGTGGGTATGGGTGGCCGGCGGGGGTCAGCAGGTGGTACGTCTCGGAGTACTCCTCGACGGGCACGCCAAGCACGGCAAGGCCATGGATGTGTCGCGCCGCCTCGTTGACGAAGATGATGCGTCCCGCCGAATCCGTCGTGATCACCCCATCGGCGATCTGCCCCAGCACCAGCGCCCGCTCGGCCGCGAGTTCCTCGACGCGCCGCAGTGCGTGCACCTGCTCCTGGTAGAGCCGCGCGTTGTCCACCGCCAGTGCGGCCCGCCGTGCCAAATCCTCCGCCAGGGCTAGGTCTGCTGGGCTGTAGTGCCGCCCCGGCCGGGTGGAGATAAAGTTCAACGCCCCCAAGATCCGCCCCCGCGCGACCAAGGGGACGCCCATATAGGAACGGAATCCGACCCGGCGGAGCACGGCGAGGTGATCCGCATCCCGCGCCACCTCGTGCAGAAAGGCCTCCGGTACCTCCGGCAGGAGTTCTGGCCTGCCGGTCTGCAGCACCTTCGCCACCCCGGCGTTCCGGTCCAAAGCGGGAGGGTGTTGGGCGAGTTGCGCCGCGTCTGCCGAGCCGGTCGGATCAGCGGCGGCGACCTCGACTCGCCGGATGGAGCCGTCTGCTTCCAGCATGTCGACAATGCACCAGTCGGCGAGGTGAGCGACCGCCAGCCGCGCGATGCTGTGGAGCGTGGTCGCATAGTCCAGCGAGCCGGCGAGCAGCGTGCTCGCCTCCGCCATGAAGCGGACCGCATCTTCCTCCCGCTTCCGCTGTGTGACGTCCGTCACCACCGCGCCGACCCCAAGAATCTCCCCGCCGCCTTGGTCGGAGCGGACCGGGTAGTAGCTCGCCAGCCAATGGCCACTTTCCCAAGGCGAACCTGCCATCTCCGAGGAAGTCAGGATGTCGGTTGCCGGCTCCCCGGTTGTCAGCACGGCCGCGATCACCGTGTCAAGCGTCGGTGCCAGCGAAGGCAGTACCTCTCCAATGGGACGGCCGAGATGCGCGGTCGCTGGTAGGCCATTCATGGCCGCCAGTGCATCGTTGACGCGAACGAAGCGACGGTCACGGTCGAGAAAGGCGAGGCCGATCGGTGCTGTCGCCAGGAACGTATCGAGTTGGGCCAGGACCTCTTCTTGCCGCTGGATCGCCGCTCGCGCCTGCCGGTACAGCCGCGCGTTGTCAACCGCCTGTGCCGCGCGGTGCGCGAGCGCCTCTGCCAGGGCAAGATCGTCCGGGTCGAAGAGCCGCCCGGACTCGGCCGACACCAGCGTCATCACGCCCAGGGTTCGGCCGCGCGTGACCAGCGGGACGATCATCACTGATCGGAAGCCGATCCTCCGCAGCATCGCCAGATGTTCCTGGTCCCGTGCTGTCGCGACGAGCATCGCGTCGGAAATCTCGCGGTACACCTCGGACCGGCCGTTCCGTAGGACGGCCCCGAAGCCGCTCGGTGCATCCAGGTCCGGGGGGTAGCGCTCCTGGAGCTCCCGCGCCCACGCGACCTTCGTGGGGTCGACGTGGGCTACCGCCAGCCGGGAGAGCGACCCATCCTCCTCCACGATGTGGATGCCGCACCAGTCGGCGATGCGAGGCACCACCAAGCCCGCCACGCGGGTCAGGGTCGTCTCGTAGTCGAGTGAGCCGGCCAGCAGCGTGCTGGCCTCAGCGAGGAGCAGGGACTGTTGTTCCGCTGCCTCTGCTGCGATCCGGGCGCGCTGCTCGACCTCGTAGAGGCGGGCCCGCTCCAGCCCCTGCGCACATTGCCCGGCCAGCGTCAGGGCGAACGCGCGGTCGTCTCCGTCGAAGACTCGGACCGTGCTGAAGCTGAGACCCATCGCGCCGATGATGCGGCCGTCAATCATGAGCGGGATAGCCGCTCGTGCCTGGTCCTCCGTGATCGCCGGCGAGGCGACGAGGTTCGGGAAGCGACGGGCTAGATCGTCCAAGCTCTCGATCCAAACCGCGTTGCCTGTCCGCACCGCTTCGGCGATGGGTACAGGTGCCGCGACCGGAAACCGGCGCCAAGCGTCGATCAGTTCGTTGGGATAGCCGGCGAAACCGGCGATCTCAAGCTCCTCCTCTCCGTCCCTGAGCAGGGCGATCGATCCAGCTCGCGCGCCGAGGGCTGCCACACCCTCGACAACCACCGCCGTCGCGACCTCGGCCGGGGTCAGACCTTCTGCCAGAGCGGCGGTCACCGCCTGCAGGCGAGCCGTGCGGTCCGCTGCTCGTTCAGCCGCCTGCCTCGCGCGTTGTTCAGCCTCGTAGAGACGCGCGTTATCAACCGCGAGGGCAGCGCGCTGGGCCAAATCCTCGGCCAGGGCCAGATCGTCTCGCCCGTAGCGGCGCCCGGACTCCGCTGCCACCAGCGTCAGGGCCCCCAAGATGCGTCCTCGTGCCGTGAGGGGCACGATGACGTGGGAGGCGATGCCGAGGCCACGGAGAATCTGGAGATGGTTCTCGTCTCGCGCCGCCTGAGCGAGAAAGCTATCTGGAAACGCTGTCTTCAGATCAACCCTGCCGGTCCGGATCACTTGCACGGCCGGATTGCCTTCAGCGGCCAGGTTCAACGGGTAGCGATCCTCCAGTTCGCGAGCCCAAGCTCGGTGGCGCGGGTCGCTTGCCTCATCCGTGACCACCACCCGCCGCGCACTACCGTCCTCGGCCACCATGTCAAAGACGCACCAGTCAGCCAGCCGTGGCACCGCCAGCTTTGCCAAACCGGCCAGGACGCCGTCCTCGTCCAACGCCGACGCCAGCAGCACGCTCGCCTCCGCGAGAAAGGCATTGCGCTCTGCGGCCCCTGAGGGGAGCCGGCTGGTTCGGCTGTCGATCGGGCACAGTGTGACGAGAGTGAGGGATTCACCCTCGTTAGGGGCAATCGGAGCAACCGTCCACTCAACATCAACAGGGGCGCGACCCGGCAGGCGTAGCGTCCGAATTGGCTCTTCAGCAGCCGCATCCGGTATCGGCAGCCCGAGTTCCTCCAGAGATCGGCCCCGGAGCCAACCAGGCGCCGCGCCTAGCAGCCGCCCGGCCACGGGGTTGGCGTGGACGACGTAGCCTGCACCGTCAATCAGAAGGACGGCGTCGGGGAGGGCGTCAAGGAGGAGACGATGGTCGATCGGCTCCACGGCCCCTCCCTTGCGGTCAGTCTGGCGCCGTGCGCACCGAGCCCGTCGGCCATATCCGGTCCGCCGCACGCAACCGGTGGCGTTTCGCCGCCGATAGTACGTGACCGGGCCCCGGCTGTCGACGCGAACGGACACCTGCGTAACACTGATCGGTCCGGGAGCCGCCGCCTGCACGCAGCGACTCCCGGACCCGGATCAGCCGCCTTCCTACGCCACCGTCGGGGCGGGATCGGTTCGGGTCCCCATCAGCCGCCGCAGCACCGTCGGCAGGATGCCGCCGTTGCAGTAGTAGGTCACTTCCACGGGGCTGTCGACCCGGGCAACGACCTGGAACTCGAAGGAGCTGCCGTCCTCCCGGGTCGCTCGCACCGTCAGCGCCGCGCGCGGATGGAGCCCCTCGGCGATGCCCGCGATCGCGAACGTCTCGAGCCCGGTGAGTCCCACCGATTCCGCACTTTCGCCGGGCATGAATTGGAGCGGCAGCACCCCCATCCCGACCAGGTTGGAACGGTGGATTCGCTCGTAACTCTCCGCGATCACCGCTCGCACCCCAAGCAGCAGCGTGCCCTTCGCCGCCCAGTCCCGGGACGACCCCGTCCCGTACTCCTTGCCGGCGATCACCACCAGCGGCGTGCCTTCCGCCTGGTAGCGCGTCGCCGCCTCGTAGATGCTCGTCTCCTCCCCGGTGGGGAAGTGGACGGTGCGGTTACCTTCCTTGCCCGGGGTCAGCCCGTTCCGGAGGCGGATGTTGCCGAAGGTGCCCCGGATCATCACCTCGTGATTGCCGCGCCGGGAGCCGAACGAGTTGAACTCGTAGGGCTTCACCCCGTGCTCCATCAGGTACGCGGCGGCCGGGGAATCCCGCGGGATAGCGCCGGCCGGGGAGATGTGGTCCGTGGTCACGGAGTCCCCGAGCAGTGCCAGCACCCGCGCCCCTTCGATGTCGTGGAGTGGCGCCGGCTCCGGCCCCAGATCCTGGAAGAAGGGTGGCTCCTGCACGTAGGTGGACTCCGGATCCCACGCGTAGGCGTTGCCCTCCGGCACCGGCAACCCCTGCCACCGCTCGTCGCCGGAGAAGACCGTCTTGTACTCCTCCCGGAACATCGACGGGTCCAGCGCCTCCGCCATCGCCGCCTGGACTTCCGCCTGGGTCGGCCAGATGTCCTTCAGGTAGACAGGCTCCCCGTTCGGGTCCGTCCCGATCGGGTCCCGGTTCAGGTTGGTGTCCACGCTGCCGGCCAGCGCGTAGGCCACCACCAGCGGTGGCGAGGCCAGGAAGCTGGCCCGCACCTGGGGGTGGATCCGCCCCTCAAAGTTACGGTTGCCGGAGAGGACCGCCGCCACCACCAGCTCGTTCTCCTCCACCGCCGCCGCCACCGGGGGCG
>JALYMD010000414.1 GCA_030773875.1 Chloroflexota bacterium
GTCGGCAGTCCTCGAGACACTGGCGGCCGCCGGGGTGGCGGTGCCTGTGCAGGTACTCGGGGTGCCTGACGCCGTGTTCCAGCATGCGTCGCAGGCAAGGCTGCGCGAAAAGGCGGGTTTGAGCACCGCGGGCATCGCCGACGCGGCCCGGCAAGCCGTTGTGGCCAAGGAGCCGGTTACCAACGAGTCGGGGGTGTTCGCCCCGCTCCTCGACTAGCACCGCGGGCTGGTCAGCGAACGGGACCGGGGCGTGGCGACGGACGGGGCGGTGGGATCGATGGGAACCGCAAGGCCGGACGCCGTACCTCCGGCGGCTTCAGGGGCATCACTGAGCGACCTGGCCCGCCGTGCGGGAGTGGCGCTGGAGGCGGCACAACTCTCCCGGTTCGATGCCTACCGGTCCCTGCTTCTGGATCGAGGCGCGAAGGTCAACCTGACGGCGATCAGCGACCCAGAGGAGGTCGATCGCCGGCTCTTCCTCGATGCCCTGCGGATGGTGCCGGCACTGGACGAGTACCGGCGCCTCGCCGGTGCCGACAGCAGCAAGCGGGCGAAGCGCCTGAAGCTGGTGGATGTCGGCAGTGGGGCCGGGTTTCCGGGTTTAGTGCTGAAAATCGCCAGGCCAGACCTCGAGGTGACGCTGATCGAAGCAACGGGCAAGAAGACGACCTTTCTGCAGGACGCGATTGCCGCCCTGGAGTTGGACGAGGTGGTCGCGATCCACGCTCGGGCCGAGGACGTGGCGCACGACGCTCGGCAACGGGAAAAGCATGACCTTGCAACGGCCCGGGCGGTCGCGGCATTGCCCGCGCTCCTGGAGTTGTGTGCACCGCTGCTCCGGCTAGGTGGTCGGGCCTTCTTTCCGAAGGGGCTGGAGATCGGGGAGGAGTTGGCAGCTGGCCAGCGCGCCGCGCCACTCGTCGGGGCCCGATTGGTCGCCTCTGACCCACTGCCGGGCAGTGACACCCGGCTTGTCATCGTCGAGAAAACGGGTTTGACGCACCCTCGCTACCCTCGACGCGCGGGCATCCCCGCCCGGGAACCACTCGGGGGCAACAAGGTTGCGAAGGGAAAGACCAGGGCGAGCAACGCGCCCACCTCGGCAGATGATGCCACCGGAATCGAGTGAGAACGGCGCATGAATGGGCGCAACCCACGCATCTACTACCGAAAGGAGAAGCTGCGCGGCGCCTGCTGGGAGTACCAGATCGAGGGCGGCTGGATCGCTGTGCCTTCGCCGGGGGGCGAGCGCCGCTTGCTCCACCACCGCTTTGCCTTCTACCGGCCGCGGCAGGTCGAGGTGCGAACCTCGGCAGGGGTAGAGCGGCTACAACGGACCGCGGCCGAGCAGTGGTTCTTTCCCGATCGCTGGTTCTCCCTCCTCCGCTTCACCACCGATGACGACCGCACCATCGGCTATTACGTCAACTTCTCCCTCCCCCTGCGGGAGCTGCGCGCCAATTACTACCAGGACCTGGACCTGGAGCTGGACCTCTGGCTTGACCCGGACGGCACCGCGACGGAGCTAGACCGGGATGAGTTCGACGCGGAGGTTGCGCTCGCGCGCCTGCGGCCGGACTGGGCTGAGGCCGTTGAAGTAGCCTACCGTGCAGTCTCCCGAGCCGTCGTCGCCACCATCGCCGAGGACGGACCCGATCTCGATCACGAGCGGGATCCCAACCACGGCTTGCCGCGGTTCATCTTGCGGGCGTAGCTCCAACGGCCCGTTCCGGCTGCGGCTCCTCGGTACCCATCGATTGCACGTTTGAGGGTTGACACCCGTTCTCATACCAAATCCGCGTGAAGTCACCGTACCCGGAGATGAAGCCCCCCGCTCACCCCATGAAGCCCCTCCAGGGCTGCGCACGAGGGGTCCCGGCAGAACGCGCGAGCAAGCAGAGTCCGTATCAGCCCCCACGCGAGGCGGACGATGGCTGCGTCTCCCCGGCGGGTGGATATCGAGACAGCAGGTTCGTCCCCGCGCATGATCGCCTGGCCGCGCAATCGGCTGCGGGGGTTAGCCTTGATGCCGCCTACGCGTCGGCGCCGACGAAGATGTTGGCGTAGTCGGGTACGGTGGCGAGGAGGCTGTCGCGGGCGGCGGGATCGATCTCCCGGTAGCGCTCGGCGGCGGCGACGATCTTGGGAAAGACGGAGAGGTCGCCGGACGAGCAGAGGGTGGTGACCGGCTGGTTGAGCGCCCAGGCGACGGCACGGTCGATGGTCGCCTGCTCGGTGAAGGGCTCGTACCAGGTGGTGTGGGTGGGGGTGCGGCCGGCCCAGGGAGCCTTGGCGGTGGCCTTGAGGACGTGGACGCCGATGTCCTGGGCCTGGCACAGCTCCATGAGGGCGTCCCAGTCGCGGCGGAAGTCGGGCATCGCGTAGAGGAGGGCGTTGCAGGAGGTCATCACGGTCGCGAAGGGGAAGCGGCGCAGGGCCTCGGCGTGGGTGGCCGGGCTGCGGAGCCCGTGACCGGTAATGCCGATGTGTTCGATGAGCCCTTCGTCGCGGGCTTCCAGGATCGCCTCGAAGGAGCCGCCGGGGGCGAAGACCTGGTCCAGCGTTTCGAGATCCCCGACGGAGTGGACCTGGTAGAGGTCGAAGCGGTCGCGGCCGAGGCGTTCCAGGGTGCGGTGCAGTTCCATGCGGGCGCCGTCGCGGGACCGCTCGTTGGTCTTGCAGCCGATGAAGAGGTCTGGCTGGGGGTGGCGGTGGAGGTAGGAGCCGAGGCGAAGCTCGGCGTCGGCGTAGGTCGGCGCGATGTCGAAGTGGTTGATGCTACGTGCGAGTGCGAACTCGATCGCCCGATCCGCCTCGTCCTGGGTCACGACGCCGATCGCATAGGTCCTGAAGGTAATGACGGTGGACTCGTGCCCGGTCTGCCCCAGCCGCCGCGTCTCCATGAACGATCCTCCCGCTCTGCCCCGTCGCTCACTGCCAGGTCGTCACACCGCAAGCCGGTGGCCGCGCCGAACGGCGGTTCGCGTTCCTCGCCGGACCCGAGCGGAACAAGCGACGATCGTTCACGGATCTGTTAACGGTGTCCCGGAGGTTACGGGCGACATCCACCTCGCCCAGTTGCCTGCCGGGAGGGCCACGCAAGCGTCGGCCCTACAACACCGGAATCGATAAACCGTGATCTGCAACGGGTGAGGACAACCTGCCATCTGAAAAGACGATTCGGTTCACGCAGCGGCGAACACCTGAGGTTCGGGCAGCGCCTCGCCCCGCGCTCGCGCCGCCTCGATAAGCGCCGCAAGCGCCTCTTGCCCGTTCCGCACGGCGTCCTCATAGGTAATTCCATGGGTGACCGGGTTGAGTACCCGTCCATCCCACTCCGGCAGTGTCACGAGGTACGCCGCGTCGTCGTCCGACCACTGAATAGTCATGGAGTAGCGCAACGGGGCGCTCATGATCATCTCCCTTCTTCGTTCCACCTCGTCATCTCAAAGGCTCGAAGCGCCCGCCGCACCTGTTGCTCCTGATATGGCTTGGCATCAGCTCCGTCCTGGCCCGCCATGACAATCGTCATGGGAAGTGACGGGTGTCGCCAAACCTGATGGCTGCCGGTCTGGTGGTGGATGACGAAGCCGCCTTCCTCAGTTCAGCCCTCAGCTCACGCAGCTTCCGCGGCATGCACTCTTATCCCCAATTGATGTGAGCGATGAGGAGTGGGGCTGCGTGGTCCCCTCCCTCGGCTTGATGCGCCGCGGCACGCCCCGGCGCACGTCTGATCCGCGGGAGGTGTTCGACGCCCTGCGCCGGATCGCGTGCAGCGACACGTCGTGGCGCTTCCTGCCCACCCACTTCCCGCCATGGGTGGTCGCACGCTCGTTTGCCTGGGCGGTGCGCTTCCGCCGCTTGGTGCGGGATGACCAACTCGTGCCCCAAACGGTCGCCGGGTTGCATTTCGTCGCCTTCCGGCCCGATGCTCCATCTCCTCGTCACCAGCGCGGCCCAACGTCCATAACAGGCTCTCACGAACGGCATCAGACCTCGTCCGGGCGGAGGGCCTCGGTGCGGCGGACGATGCCAATGGAGGCGTCGTAGCGGCGGCGGCGGGCGGGGTCGGCGAGGTGGTCGCGGGCCTCGATCAGCTCGCGCATCCGGGCGGCGGCATCTGGCGCCGTCGAGCGGTCGGGGTGGTACTTCAGGGCGAGGCGCTTGAAGGCGGCCTCGATGACCTCGGGGTCGGCGGCAGGGTCGACCTGGAGTATCTGGTAGTAGGTCCGCTTGCCGTTGGAGGGAGCGCCCGGGCCGTTCACGAGGGCGCCGAGCTGGGCCTGCTGGATGCGCGCGGCGAGCTGCTCGCGGGTCATCAGCCGCTCGGAGAGCGTCTCGCGCAGGGCGGGAGACGGCTGGAACTTGGCGCCGCAGGTGCGGCACTCCACGACCTGCTGCTGGCTGAGAGAAACGGTCGGCACGAAGTAGACGGTCAGCTTGCGCTTGGTCTGGTAGACGCTGAAGACGCCGACCGTGGCGCACGCCGGGCAGCGCTCGACGAGGTAGCCCAACTCGTCGACGTCTTCGCGGGTGCCGAGCAACATTCGCCCGAGCATGAACACGTCGTTTTCTCGCCTCCATCCAGGGATCTATCGAGCCGGGTCGTCCGGGCGTCGCCGCAGGGCGCTGCGCTGGTCCATCGGCCGCGTGGTCCACAGTATGGAGTATGGCACCTCGGACGGGGGCAGCGCGGGCTGGGATTGGTGCTCGCAGCGAGGCAACGGGGAGGCATCGCGCCTCCTCGCCTGGCACATCGGACGGGGCGACGGCGGGGGGGAGGGGTGCACCGGCGTTGACGCGGGGTGGGGCGGACCGTATCGTGCCGCGGCGCGGAGGGACGCGGCGATCGGCCAGGGGGGCGACGGGTTGGAACTGGGGCAGCACCGGCCGCAGCGGAACTGGGGTCCGCGGGTCCACGAGTACCTGACCCGGGGGATGCGGGCGGTGACGCTGGAAAACGAGAAGGTGCGCGTCTCCGTGCTGGCCGGCAAGGGCACGGATGTCTTCGAGTTCAACTACAAGCCGCGGGATCTGGACCTGGTCTGGCTCACCGCGGGCGGCGTGCGCAACCCGACCGCCTACCTCTCCACCTCGCCGGATCCGCTGGCCACGTTCATCGACCACTACCTCGGCGGCTGGCAGGAGGTCTTTCCGAACGGGGGCGTCGCCTCGTCCTACCTCGGCGCGCAGTACGGGCAGCACGGGGAGGTGAGCAACCTGCCGTGGGATGCGCGGATCATCGAGGACACGGAGGCGGCGGTCGCGGTGGCTTTCAGCGTCCGCACCCAGAAGGGGCCGTACCGGATCGAGAAGACGCTGCGGCTGCGGGCGGGGTCTCCCGTCCTGGAGGTGAGCGAGGTCCTGACCAACGAGAGCGACGTGGCCCTGCGGGCGATGTGGGGGCACCACATCACCTTCGGGCGCCCGTTCCTGGCGCCAGGCTGCCGGATCTGCCTCCCGGACGGGGTGACGGGCATTCCGCATCCGGTACCCCTCCATCCCGAAGGTCGCCGGGTGAGCGGGGCGGGGCCGTTCGGATGGCCGGTGGCGCCGGGGGGCGCGGGCGGGGAGGTGGACCTCGGCCTGCTGCCGCCCCGCGGCACGGCGGGGGAGCTGGTCTACCTGACGGGGTTCCGGGAAGGGTGGTACGAGGTGGAGAGCCCGGCCCACGGGATCGGCTGTCGGGTCGGTTGGGACGCCGGGACGATGCCGTACCTCTGGTTCTGGCAGGAGTTCGGGGCGGCGCGGGGGTATCCCTGGTACGGCCGGCACTACAACATCGGGCTGGAGCCATTCCCCAGCTACCCGACGAACGGCTTGGCGGAGGCGGTCGAGAACGGGACCGCGCTCTTCATCGGTCCCCGGGAGGAGCGCCGGTTCGAGCTGACCGCCG
>JALYMD010000415.1 GCA_030773875.1 Chloroflexota bacterium
GGCAACAGCAGCGCGAACAGCGCCGCGAACGACAGGATTCTCCGCGTCATCCTTGCTCTCCTACGCTGAGATGAATCTGTTCGAGCGAAGCGAACACAGACCCTGGATGCGAACGGCGTCCTTCCCCGCGGCCATCACTGCCCGCCGGGCACGTCACGGTCTCTTCCGTCGGCTGCCCACCTCCTCTATTAGGGCCTGTCTGCAAATGTCTTCGGGTCCCCAATGGGCGCTCGGTTGCCACCAGATTCGAGGGCGTGCGGACGCCCACGAGGGGTCCGTGAAGCCTCTGAAAAGGACCGTTGGCCCCACCAAGCCGGATTTGCAGACACGCTCTAGTCGCCCGAGTGCTCAGCAGCTCACCCCGAACCGGCAATGTCCCACAGTGACCATGTCTCACCGTATCTCGTCGAGCGCCGATAGCCTCCGCTTCCCAGCGGCAACAGGGCGTCCCGCTCCAACAGGCGATCCACGATCCCACACCGGCTGAGCCACTTGCTGGCACTGACCCACGCGAGTTCCTGCACGTTCAGTGCCAGTAGGACACGTATTGGATTGAGACCAGGGCCTTCCTTGTTGCCTCGTACGCGCGACGTGCAGCCTGCACTACGGCATCTCCACCCAGCTCATCCCACCTTCACTCCACCCCGATCGCCATGGCGGGGTAGAAGAGATCGGCACCGCCAGTCAGCAGGCCATCAGATGCGCGATGGATGCCAACCGGAGAGGCGAACTCGCTCCCGCCGGCGCTCTCGACCCTCGGCATGACACGGTGGCCCAGGGCAGCGAGCGCCTCCTGAGTTGGACGCGGCAATCGGGAACTGACGCGCAGGTCCGGGGTCGAGGCGTCGATCCGCGGCGCGGCAATCGCGTCCTGCATCCCAAGGCGATGATCGACCAGGTTCATCGCGAGTTGAGCAACGGCGTTCATGATCAACCGGCCGCCGCTCGCGCCGAGGCTCGCTACGCCCCGCCCGTCACGGGTCAGTAGGGCCGGAGCCATGTTGCTCAGCGGCCGCTTGCCGCCAGCGACAGAGTTGGGCCGCCCCGGCTCCGGGTCGAACCACATCATCCCGTTGTTGAGCAGAACCCCCGTTCCCGGGACCACCACCCGGCTGCCCCAGAGGCTGAGAAGGGTTTGGGTGAGCGAAACCGAGACACCGTCCTTGTCAATCACGCCCATGTGGGTGGTGCTGCCGCTGGCGGCCTGGCCGCTGCTCCCGACGTAGTGGGGCATCGAAGCGCCGAGCCCGTGGGAGACGCCGAGGCGGGTGGGATCGCCCGCCCGCACCGGGCCCATCGCCTCCCGTCGAATCATGGCGGCCTGCTCGCAGGCGTACTCGATAGAGGTCAGCGCGTCCAGCGGCACGTCGATCTGGTCCGGGTCCGCCAGGTAAGCGAAGCGATCGGCAAAAGCCTGGCGGAAGGCTTGAGCGATCAGGTGCAGGGCCTGTGGGGTGTTGTGACCGAGAGCGGGGATGTCCAACTCGTTCAGGAGGCGCATCGACTGAACCAGGGTAGTGCCGCCTGTGCCCTTGCCCGGGGCAAGCAGGCGGTGGCCGCGGTAGTCGGCGGCGAGTGCCAGGGCAACGGTAGCCCGGTAGGAAGCGAAATCCTCCGCGACAAACGGTGCACCCTGCTCAGCAAGGTGGCCGACGATCGTCGCTGCGAGGGGTCCTTCGTAGAAGGCGCGCGGCCCCTCGTCGGCGATCGCACGCAGCGTGCGCGCGAGATCCGGCTGGCGCAGCTTCGTGGGTGCAGCCTGATCAACGGTCACCGGGGGATGACCCTGGGCGTCAAGAAAGACGGCCGCGGTGGCGGGAAAGCGGGAAAGCTGGGCGAGATCGCGAGCGATGGTGAGGGTGGTATGCCATGTGACCGGCCTCCCCTCCTCCGCGTACCGGATTGCGGGGGCCATTGCCTGCGCCAGGGAGACCCTGCCGGATCCGTATTGCTCCAGGGCAAGGGCGAGTCCGTCGGGCACCCCGGGTACTGCGACGGCGCGCGGCCCGGCGATATTCGCCCCACCGGCCACCGCCGGCCACCCAAAGAGGCCAGTGTCTACCCCACCCGCCAGGGGGAACATGTCCGGCGTGGCCCCCACTGGAGCGACCATGGGGAACTCGACGACGACGGCCTCGTCTCTATCGGGAAAGTGGGCGACGAGGAAGCCGCCGCCGCCGATCCCACTCATCCAGGGCTCGACTACACCGGAGGCGAACGCTGTCGCCACCGCAGCGTCGATGGCGTTTCCGCCCTGGCGAAGGATCTCCGCCCCGACCTCGGCGGCAGCCTCCGTCTTCGCCGCCACCATCCCGCCCCGCGCCACTGCCTCGGTCCGGCTCAGTATCCACTCGGTCCGCTCTGCCACCGTTCCTCCCATCCTGATGCCGTCGGCTTGAGTTCGACGAGGCCGCGATGATACCGGACCACGACGGCGGAGCGACCGCTCAACGTTTGGAAAAGGCGGTGCTTGGCCAAGAGCATCTGCCCGCTTAGGGCCGGGGGGTCGAGGAACAGGCTGGACACCGCGTCGGGTTCCATCGACACGGCGATCCCTGGGCGCCATCTGGGGTAGCAGGGTCGAAGGTGGTTCTTCGTGGTGGTGGGCTAGCCCGGCAACAAGTGGCGGTCAGATGGCAGCGGCAGGCGGACCGTGAAGGCGCTGCCCACACCCTCTTCGCTCTCGACTTCGATCGTTCCGCCGTGCTGCTCCACAATCTGCTTGGCTCCGGCCAGCCCGATTCCCGTGCCCGCGATGCGACCAGCGACATTGGCGCCACGGCGGAAGGGCTGGAAGAGGTGCGGCAGGTCTGAGGCAGGGATCCCGACACCCTGATCCGCAACCTTGAGTACGGCCCAACATCCTTCCGCATCATTGGCCCGCCCGACCCGAACCGTAATCTCGCCGCCGTTCGGGCTGAACTTCGTTGCGTTGGCAAGCAGATTGTCCAGGACCCGTTCCAGTCGGGAGCGATCCCAGCTTCCAACCAGCGCGTCTTCTGTAAGATCCACCTGGACAATGTGGCTCGTGGTCGCGCGCTGGCAGCCATCGGCACAAGCACATGCCAACCCAACCAGATCGGTTGGCTGTGGCCGCAACTCCAGCGGCCGCCCAGTGTGAAGGTGCGCCGCATCCAGCATCTCGTCGATGAGCCCCACCGCCCGGCGGATGGCCCCCTCGATGCGGACGACCCCCGTCTCCAAGGTCTCCGGACTCACCGTCCCGGTTCGCCGCATGACTCGGTGCAGGAGTTGCGCCTGGGCCTGGATGGCGCCCAAGGGGTTCTTGAGGTCGTGCGCAACGGCGTCCACAAACGCCCGCCGCTCATCCTCGTCGGCCTGCCGCCGGCGGCGGTCCTCGTCTGCCTCAAGCTCGAACGCGATCAGTTCCGCGAGCAAGTGGAAGATCTCGAAGTCTCGATCGTCCAATTCGGAGGGTTGCGTGTCGAGCGCGCAGAGCGTGCCGAAGTGGCTGCCATCACGGCGCCGGAGCGGAACGGCGATGTAACTCTCGATGCCGTGACACGTGAAGCCCGGGTGGTTTGCAAAGCGCGGATCGGCGCTCGCCCGGTTGATCAGCAGCGGCGCGACCGCGCCACCGACCACGCTTCAGTAGGTGGTCGACAGGTCCAGTTCGTCGCCCGGCTGGAGACCGAAGCCAGCCTCATCCAACACCGCGCAGGCTGTCCAGGACGCGTCGGTCACCCGGGCGACCAGGACGATACGTAGACCCGTCGCCCGTCGAAGCACTTTGAGCGAAGTCTGAACCGCTTCGAGGCGGTCGATGGCGGCGACATCGGCCGCCACGTTCTCTGGCGAAATCATGGGAAAGGACCTTCCAGACCGGGTCGATGATCCACTCCAACCCAGCCTCCTTCGCTAACCTGAGGGGGGGTTAAGGGAAGCGGCATTGCAGGCGGCCTCGCCAGTCCGACCGGCCACCTACGCCGCCAACGCTGCCTGAGATTCTCGCTCCTCGTTGCGTCACCCGCGTTGCGCGCAAGCACGAATGATACCGGACGACCTTTGAAGGGCTTCGGCCATCGGTTGAGGGACGATTGGGGATAGATATTGAGGCGTGCAGACGCGGTCGGGGACATCACTCGTCGGATAGACCGGCCCAGTCCTGGCACTGCTATTCGCATCGAACTGGTCTACTCGGGCTGGAGGGGTTCCGGCACGCCGGGATCCACCTGGCGCTCATCGTAGACGAATACGGGATCGTGACACTTCAGGACATCCTGGAGGCGATCGTGGGGGAGATACCGTCTGCTGGGGAGCCCGCGGACGCCGTGGCAGTGCGGCGCGACGATGGCTCGTGGCTCCTGGACGGGTCGCTGCCTGTGGATCGGCTCCCGAACATCCTGAACGGAGAGCCGCTGCCACAGGATGAGACAGGCGAGTACGAGACCGTGGGGGGATTTGTGCTGGCTCGTTTCGGGCACGTTTCTACCGCCGGTGAGAGCTTCCAGTGGGGAGGCTGGCGGTTCGAGGTGGTGGACATGGACGGCCGCCGGGTGGACAAGCTGCTGGCGACCGAGCTGCCTGATGACACCCGATCGGATCTCACGCCCCCTAGAATGGCCGACGCAGGCTTCCCCACTCGTCACCAGGCGCTACGCGGCGCACTGTCGCGGAGCAGGCACCAGACGTTCTTCGTCAAGACCCGAGGGAGGGAGTCAGCGCCGGTTTGCGGTCAGCCGAGGAAGTGCTCAGACTTCCTCACCTTGGTTTGAGGAACATCCGGCCACAGCCTGGGAGGAACGGAGGGATCTTGCGCAGATCTTGCACGAGTGCCGCGGGTTGCCAAGCGTAGCGTTTCTCCATGACACTGCACGCTCGCGCCATGACGGCTTGGCCGTCGTTTCGGACGCTCGTGCGGCCGTGATCGGCGTGGGCCGGCTGGGGTCCACCGTCCGGCGAACGATGAATGACGGAAAGGAGGTTTGACGGGGGTCAACGTCCCGCCACCCGTGGGACGGCCGGGGGGCTGCCCGGCCGAATCAGATGTCCAGGAGGGAAGGAAATGTCTACGCTCCGCCAGGGAGCCACCCGTTGGCTCGTCCCCGCGCTGGTGGGCATGCTCTGCCTCGGGCTGCTCGCGCCACCCCTCACGCTCGCAGAAACCGACCTCGACGTCGGCGGCACCGCGGCGGTTGCTTACGCCAACGGCGATGATGTCCGCCTCCGTGCCGCGCCCGGATACGACGCGCCAGTGGTGGCCATGCTGCCGGAGGAAACCACGGTTGCCGTCCTTGACGGGCCGGTTTCAGTGAGCGATGGATCGTTGTGGTATCAGGTCGAGACGGCGGAGGGAACCGGCTACATCGTCTCCGACTTCCTCGCTGCCGGGTCGAGCGAAACCGGAACGGCCACCGACGCCGAAGTGAGCGTGGCCGGCGTCACGACCACGGCGATCGGTGCCGAAAGCCAAACCGCCACCACAACCACGTCACTCAATCTACGGACGGGTCCCAGTACCTCGAACGCGGTGCTGCTCGTCATTCCGGCCGGGAGCACGGTGACGATCACCGGCGGCGCGCAGAACGGCTTCTACCCCGTCACCTACAACGGGACGGCGGGCTGGGCCTCGGGCAACTACCTCACCACCGGTGGCTCCGGTACGACACCGACACCTAGCGGTGACACGGCGACTGTGACGTCGGCGCTCAACCTGCGGACGGGTCCAAGCACCTCCGACCCGGTCATCACTGTGATGCCGGCAGGGGCGACTGTGGCGCTCACTGGGGAAAGCGCCAACGGCTTCCTCGGCGTGACCTACAACAGTCGCACCGGCTGGGCCTACGCCGGGTTCCTCAGCACCGGTGGCTCCACCCCGGCCCCGACGCCGGAGCCGAGCCCTGGAACAGGCACCGCGACCGTCACCAGCGCACTCAATCTGCGTTCCGGACCCAGCACCACGGATGCGATCATCGCGGTGATGCCGGCTGGCAGCACCGTCACGCTCACGGGCAACAGCAGCAACGGGTTCCTCTCCGTCTCCTTTAATGGCCGGGAGGGGTGGGCCTACGCAACGTACCTGGACACCGATGGGGGCTCCCAGCCGCCACCGAGCACGGACCCGGGTGGCGACACGGAGACAGCGGTCGCCACCGCCGCCCTGAACCTGCGCACCGGACCAAGCACGTCCGACGCGGTGATGACCGTCATCCCGGCCGGTGCCACCGTCACCGTGACCGGTGCAGCGCAGAACGGCTTCTA
>JALYMD010000416.1 GCA_030773875.1 Chloroflexota bacterium
TGGGAAGCGGGCTCTCCATCCGGTGCTGCTGGCCGCCGTCACCCTGACCCTGTTGCTCGCCGGTGCCCTCCCGGCCACCGGCGTAGCCCATCACGACAGGGAGCCGGCAGCTTTGCCCGCACCCACTGGCGTCGGTAGCCTGACCGCTCCGAGCGTGGAAACGCCGATGGCGGTCACTCCTCTGTCCGTTGACGGCGACCCGATCGTGACCCTGGTACCGGCGCCCGCCGGTGCCACTGCCGTCTACGTCGTAGGGCAGGAGGGGTTGTACCGCACCACCGATGGCGGCGAGAGCTGGGAGCCGGCTGGGCCACCCCCGCCCTCAGGCCGTCTCGTCGCCGCTCAGGACAGCCCGCTCGTCCTCCTCGCCGGCAGCCGGCCACCGTGCGCCCGCGGCGGTGGCCCCGACGTGACCCTCTCCCGCTCTGACGACGGCGGCACCACCTGGCAGCCTCTTTCTGGGGAGATCGGCGTCGAGCCCCTGGCGATCTGGAGGGAGGCAGAGCTGGCCCTCGCCGCGGACTGCGCCGGCCTACGGATCTCGCGCGATACCGGCCGCACCTGGGCCGATCTGCCCGTCCTCCCGCCCGGCTCCGAGGTCACCGCCTTCGCTCCGCGTGCGACAGGCGATGTGGCTCAGCCCGCCGCCCTCCTCGCCACCACCTCCGAAGGGGGCACCAGCCGGCTTTTCCACCTGGACCTGGCCGACCCCGCGAATCCAGCACTGAGTGACCCGCTGATCGAATACTGGGGACTCGGCTCCCTCCCCGGCGACGAGGACCGCTACGTCCTTGGCGCGGCCACCGGTGTCTGGCTCAGCGATGACAGGGGCGCCACCTGGACTCGGCACCGAGACGGGCTGGAGGCGGTCACCATCTCCGTCGATCCTCTGGTCGCCGCCGAACCCATTCCCGATGAGGAACTGCAGCGGGGCTTCGGCATCGACGCCGTCGCCGCCAATCCCGCCTCGCCGGACCACCTCTACGCCGGCACCATCGATGGCCTCTTCGCCTCCCGAGACGCCGGCCCCACCTGGGAACAAGTGGAGGGCGTGGAAGGCCGCGTCACAACCCTCGTTCTCGTCCCACAGGGAGGCGGTCTCTTTGCCCAAACCCCGGCTGGCGTCGTGGTGGTGCCGCTGCAGCCCTAGCGCTGCCTTCAGAACAGCCAATTGCGAAGGGACCGTACCAGCCGCACTGCATCTAGACCTCGGGAGTAGGATCCTCGCCAGCGAACATGGAGGTGGATCTCACCGCACCCGGGTAGCAGGTGGATCCATAGCCTGCAGAACGATATCGAACCACCAACTACCCCATTCGACGATCAAGCTTGCCCCATCCCCATCGATCTACAGGATCGTCCCGGTGCGGCCGGTCGGGAACTACCGCATATCCACGACCTCTGGCGCCCCTTCCAAACCTCTAACGGTAGGGGCGGGAGCGGACCGGCATACCTCACCCTCAGCGCATTCCACCCGACCTCGCGCAGTGCCCCCGAGGCGGAGCGCCGGAACAGATCGTCGGACATCGAGCCCGTTGCGGCGTGCCACAGGCTCTCGCACCACGTTGGTGATGCCGGTGACCGTGACAGTGTCGCCTGGCGAGCCGGGCGGCGGGGACATCCCACCGATCGCAATCGTGAGGGTGATGGCGATGGTGCTAATTCGGCCGATGGCTTTGGAGGATATCCCTCTACTCGAGGCACACATGCCGCGCCGAATGTCAGGCGTCCATCGGGAACGCTGGGACAGTCAAGAACGGGGCGCCATCGTCTGCCTCATCGCCTGGCGGGATGCCGTGCCCATCGGGCATCTCGTCATCTGCTGGGCAGGCTCGGTCGATGAACCCGTGGCCTCGGCCTTGCCGGGATGCCCGAGTCTCGAGGACATTTCGGTCCATCCTGACTGGCGGTCGCAGGGAATCGGCTCCCGGCTGATGGCTGAGGCGGAGCGGCTCGTCACGGCACGCGGCTATCAACGTGTCGGCCTTGGCGTCGCTCTTGCCAACGTCCGTGCCTGGGCGCTGTACGAGCGACAAGGCTACGGTGATGCAGAGCTCGGCCCCTACCGGATTCGGTGGCCCTACCTCGATCAGTACGGGCGGGAACGGTGGCGCGAGGAGACGTGCATCTACCTCACCAAAAACCTCCTGCACGGTGGTTAGGAGTCTGCTTCGGCGCAGAACTGCACGCGCAGCTGTGCGGCAAATCAGAACGGCAGATGTTACGGGCTAGGGATGCTGTAGAGCACGCCATATCCATGCTTCCACGGGAGCCCCCATCGCTCAGGGCTCTTGTTGCGCTGCGTAGACCCGTCAGACGTCGGGATTCCCTGGCACCCGGAGGTGTACTCCCGAATTCTCGTCTTCTTGCTCTAGAGGCGGGGACGGGCATCGAGGCCGTTCCTGTAGTTCTCGCCGCAGCTCAAGATTGTGCTGGGCCATCCCAGGCCCGTAGTAGTCCTTGGTGGCCTGGACCAGATCGAACCCCATCCGTTGAAAGAAGGCGCTCGCTTCACCCGTCGTTGCCACCCGGATCGTCTCGACCAATGGTTGGGTCGCGCTCCAGCGAAGGCGTCGCTCGATCAACTGCCGTCCGATTCCCCGCCGGTGATAGCCGGCCGAGACCATGCCCCACCGGAGCCATGCCGATCGGCCCTCGTCGGTCATGTTCATCCCACCGCGGGCGACGACTCCCTCTCCTGCTTTGCCCACGCACGACCCAAAATGGTCCAGGGAGCGCATCGAGGAAGGCCACAAAGGCAGATCGCTCCTCCGGGATGGGTAACGGGGGCCGGTCCAGGACAGGGCGGTCGGGGGACCCGACGAGCCACGCCACCGCCGGGTGGCCGACCAGCACATCGAGGTGGAGATGGATGTCGAAGCCGTCGGGGTAGACCGCAACGGCGGGCATCGTGACCGCGAGCCGGCTGCGGACCACCATTCGCGCGACCGGCACGACCTGCCGCAATTCACGCGGTCGGCCTCCTGGCCCCTGCGGAACCGTCTGCCACTCGCGCTCATCTCTGTCCATACCGTGCCCTCCGTTCGCGCCGCCTGACAGCAATGGCCCTCGCGCGAGCCAGCGTCGTTCCTCACCTAGATGATTCAGCGCCGCCGTGTGCGTCAGCCGGCTTGAGCAGGCTTTGTGTGCGCGAGGGGGTTGAGCCCCGCCTCGGGCCGCGACGGCGAAGGCCTGCATGACGCATCCGGGCGCTCGGGTGCGCCGCGCGATACGTTTACCGACATACCAAACGCCGACCGGAAGGGAGCATCATGACCGATGTCGAGGCGCGGGTGTCAGCGCTCTGTGCCGCCCCCGCCGGCTGCACGTTTCTGCTGGTCGTTGAGGCGTCGGGGTTGACACCCAGCGTCGCAGCCCGGCCGGCCGTTGCCGTGCACCTCGCTGCCGTCGCCCTGGCGGAGGTGACGCCGTGGCGGCTGGACCACGAGCGGGTGGTGGCCGAAACCCTGAGGCACGGACCCCGCTTGGCGCCGCTGGCCCGGGGGATCCTCACCCAGCCGGACGCGGCGTGGTGGTTCGCGCCCCTCAATCACGCCGCCCAGCTCTGGGTTCCCTGGGCTGCGCCCAAAGGGGATCGCCCCGACCCAGAGCGGTTGGTCACGCCGGCGAGCCCACCCGACCACTGGGAGCGCTACGCCCAGAAATCCCTGGGCGCCCTCTACACCTCGACCATCGTCGAGGGCACCAGTTCAGCCCTGGCCGCCCTCACCCACGGCACCGGTGACCACGACGCGACGCCGCCTCTTGCAGATTATCGCCTCCACGCAACGGAGAACGCGCGGGTCTTCGAGGTGGACGGACCCGGCGCCTGGCACCGGCTCTGCACCACCTACCCGGCGTCCGGCCAAGACGGCCGGCTCGTTCCAGATTGGGCCGCGGTGGCGAGAGACTGGGACGCTGTCCATCTCACCCTCGGTGGCGCGCTCACCGCCGAGCGGGTCCGCGTCGAAGGGCCGGCAGGATGGACCGAGCACTCGGGGTGGGAGGCCGAGCTGATCGTCTGGCTGCGCTGGCAATTCGAGGCGGTTGAACACCTCCCCGACCTGCCCGAACCACCGAAGTCGCCGGCCTCAATCGTTCTGCCACCGACCCCTGCGCCGGGACCCGACCACGTTCCCCAGTGGGTCCGCTTCTCGGGTGAATTTGACTCGCGATAGCATGGCCTGGGATCGGACGTGATAATGGGCAGGTCATCAGGGAGCGCACCGTGGACCTCAGCGCTCGACTGAAGACGCATGCCGCGGTAGCGCCGACGGGCTTGCCTGAGGGAAGGGAAACCATGAGCAGAAGGCGTCGTTCCTACGGCACGTTGCTCGTCGCCGTGATCGCTCTTGCGGTCGCACCCTCGACAGCTCGGACGGTCGCAAGCAGCCACGATGCCCCATCCACGCTCGTGGGAAGCGCAACGAAGCCTGTGCCACCAGTGGCGGTGGAGGATCCGCCACGGGGGGACTGCAGCATTGACCCGGGCTTCGCGGTGGCAGCCCCGCCGTTTGCCGGTGATCCCGGGTTCTTCCCCGTCCCGCCCACAGGCCCTGACGATCCCGGCTTCGTCCCGCCCGGTGCCCCCGACCCCGGTTTCTTCCCCGAACCCGGCGAGTCGTTCTGTCTCGCCCCCACGCCAACAGAAGAACCAGACCGCAGGGTCCGTGCTCTCGCGACCCGCGGCCCCGCGACCAGGCCCATCGACGCCCCTTCGCCCAACCGGACGATGACCCCGTACGGAAAGCTGGTGGCCACGCCGGCATCCTAGGACGCGTCCAGATCCCTCCCGGAAGGCCCGGAACCGGCCACCGGGAGGC
>JALYMD010000417.1 GCA_030773875.1 Chloroflexota bacterium
TCGGCAAGCACGTCCCCGCCGCAACGTCCGACCTCACACCGCGAGAGGTTGAGGTGCTGCGCTTGCTCGCGGAGGGCAGCACGAATGCTGAGATCGCGGCGACCCTCTTCATCAGCCCGCGCACCGCGAGCACCCATGTCGCCAATATCCTCGGCAAGCTGAGCTTGACTTCCCGATCGGCCGCCGCTGCCTTCGCCCACCGCCAAGGCCTTGTCTGAGTGTCGGGTGGCATCACCCCCTGGCAGCGTCTTCGTTCCCGCTCATCGACACTGCAGCATGCAAGGGGCGCCCGCGGTTGCCGTGGTGCAACCAACACCCAGCGGCCGCACCGCTGGATGCCTCACGCGGCCGCTGGTTGATCGCTTCGCCGTCCGTGCTCAGCTCCGCAGGCGCTTCGCGAAGTGCACCGGAAAATCTATCCCGACCGCACGGAGACACTGACGCCTAAGGGGAAGGACCACCCTTCTGAGAGATGTGGCGTCAGTCCGCCAAGAGGCCCAGATACCCGCCTCACGGGCGCAGGGGCTTCTCCGCCAACGAGGTGGCGTCCACGATGAAGCTGGCCACGTCCGCCTTGAGCTTGGTCAAGGCATGCTTCTCCAAGTAGACCATGTGCCCGACCTCATACTCCTCCGTTAGCACGTTCGCCCGTGTGGCCGGGTCAAGAGGCAGGTGACGAAGGGTGTAGTCGGTGGCGAAGTAGGGCGTAGCCAGGTCGTAATAGCCGGAGGCGATGAAGAGGCGCAGGTACGGGTTCTTGGCGAAGGCGCTGCTCAACGCCCCGCTCGTCTTGGGGTAGCCCTCCTTGGCCGAGCCCCAGTCCCAATCCAGCCCGCGCAGGATGTGGTACTCGGCGTCGGTTTCGTAGCCCAGCTCCGACCGCAGGTAGTCGTTGAGCACCGCGGTGTGGGGCGGGCGGATCGCGCTCAGGCTCGGGTCGAAGTCCGGGGTTTCCGTCACCCCGCTGGCGTCGAAGCCGGTGTAGCGGCTGTCCAGCCGCCCAACGGTGCGCCGCTCCTCGCGCAGCAGCTCCTTACAGAAGCGGTGAATCTGGATCCGCAGGTCGCTCTGCTCCACGTAGCGGGTGGACAACCCCGTGTAGCGCGCCAGGCGCTCTGCCACGGCCACGCGCTCCTCCGTGCCCAGGGCGCTGCCCTTGGCAAGAGCAACCGGGTACTCCCCCGCGGCCCACGCCTCCACCTCGGCTAGGGTTGCGGCAAGGCCTTGCTGCTGCAAATCGGGCGACAGCTTACGGTGGTACCAGGCCGTGGCCGCGTAGGTCGGCAAGAAGAGCGCGTAGGGCAGGTCGTTGCCTTCGTCGAACCGGGCCGTCTGCATGTTGAGGATGCTGGAGACGAGCACGATTCCGTTGAACGCGATCCCCTTCTCGATCAGGTGGCCGGCCAGGCCGGCGGAGCGGAAGGTGCCGTAGCTCTCCCCGACCAGGAAGAGGGGAGACGACCAGCGGCGGTAGCGGGTCAGATAGAGGCGGATGAACTCGCCGACCGACTCCAGGTCCTTCTGGACCCCACAGAACTGTTTGGCCAACTCCGGGGTGCTGGCACGACTGTAGCCGGTGTCGACCGGGTCGATGAAGACGAGATCAGTCTCCTCAAGCCAGGACTGCTCGTTGTCGATCAGGCGGAACGGGGGCGGGGGCATCGCGCCGTCGTCGAGCATGCGGACCCGGCGGGGCCCGAGCCCGCCGAGGTGCAGCCAAACCGAGGAGGACCCGGGACCGCCGTTGAACGAGAACATGAGGGGCCGGTTCCGGTCCCCCTCGGGGGTGTCGAGGGTGTAGGCGACGAAGAAGATTCGGGCCTCGGTCTCCCCCTTGTCGTTCTTGAGCGGCATCAGGCCGGCGGTCGCGAAGTACTGGAGCTTCTTGTCACCGATCCGCAACTCGTGCTTGGTCACGACCGGCGGCTCGTCCGGCGGGAGCGGGGGCGACCCCGGAGGCGGCTCTGACGGTTGCGAACGGTCTCCCTCTTCGGTGCCGCCGCTGGGAACGGCAGCCAAGGTCAGGGCGGCCAGAGGCAGGAACGGCAGGAGCAGCTTCGAGATCAAGGGGAACCCTTTCCGGGGTGGCCACCCGCTCGACCAAGGGGCGGCGCGAGACTGACGCGCACATTGACGACGCCGCGCCGCCGCCTGTCAAGGCGAACCCGCCAGAGGGAGGGGTTGACGAGTTCTCTCCACCACTCGACCATCGCCGTAGCACAGGCAGCTCACGTCCAGCGGCGCAGGGTAGAACCGCGGTTGGTCAGGCATATGGTCGATGACGGCATACGCGATGGGTGGCGGGCAAGCGGCGGAGGAGTGGGTCATGGTGACGGAAGCGGCCGCGTTGCCCCGCTGGGATCTGGAGAGCGTCTTTCCGAGCGTCGACTCGCCAGAGTTCGCCGGGGCGGTCCAAGATGCAAGCCAGGCCGTCGACACCCTGGCCACCCTCTTCGACACCCACGGGGTTGACCAGCGCAGCCCGGCTCAACTCGGCGACGACACCGTGCGCGCCCTTGAGGAGGTGATCGGCCGCTACAACGAGGTGCTGGCGGCGACGCGCCGGCTGGAGGGCTATCTTGTCTGCCTCGTGGAGGCTGACACGCGGGACGAGCGGGTGCAGGCGGCCTACGCCGACCTCCAGCAGCGAAAAGTGCCGCTGACGCGGCTCGCCGCCCGCTTCACCGCTTGGATTGGCTCGCTCGATGTCGAGGCTCTGATCGAACGGTCACAGCTCGCTCGTGAGCACGCCGATCCCTTGCGGCGGACAAAGCGCGCGGCAGCGCACCTGATGTCTCCGGCCGAAGAAGCCCTCGCCGCCGAACTCAGCCCCTCCGGCGGGGCGGCCTGGGGCAGAATGCGCAATGATCTCTCCGCCCGGCTCATAGCCAGACTCGAACTGGACGGGGAGGAGCGCGCGTTGCCCCTGACCGAGATTGCCAACCTGGCGTACCACCCGGACCGGGACGTGAGGCGCCGCGCTCACGAGGCGGGATTGTCCTCTTGGCACAGCCAGGCCGTGCCGCTTGCTGCTGCGCTCAATGGGGTCAAGGGCGAGACCCAGACGCTGACCCGCCGCCGGAACTGGGCAGATCCGCTCGACGCTGCGCTCTTCGCCAACCATGTTGACCGCCCTACGCTTGAGGCGCTGCTGGGGGGAATCCGGGAAGCCCTTCCCGAGTACCGGCGCTACCTGCGGGCCAAGGCGCGCCTCCTGGGGCTGCCGATCCTTACCTGGTACGACCAGAGCGCCCCGGTCGGCGCCGGGCGGACGTGGCCCTTCGCCGACGCGGCGGTCTTCATCAGCGAGCGGTTCGGCGAATTCTCCCCCAAGCTCGCGGCCCTCGCCCGGCGCGCGGTCGGCGAGCGCTGGATCGACGCCGGGCCGCGGGAGGGCAAGGGGGGCGGGGGCTTCTGCGCCGAGGTCGGGCCCGGCGACTCCCGCATCCTGCTCAACTACGCGCCGGTCTACGATTGGATGAGTGCGCTGGCCCACGAGCTCGGGCACGCCTACCACACCTCCGTTATGGGTGAGCGGGGGCGTACGTCGCTCCAAGATCCGTCCCCAGGACCGATGACCCTGGCGGAGACCGCCAGCACGTTCTGCGAGACCCTGATTTACCGCGCCGCTCTCAGCCAGGCGGGGGAAGAAGAGGAGATCGCGCTGCTGGACGGTGGTCTCCAGGCCGTCGCCTTCAATGTCTTCTACACCGCCTTCCTCTTCGCGTTCGAGCGCGAGGTCTTCGCCGCTCGGCAACGGCGAGACCTGTCGGTCCATGAGCTGAACTTGCTGATGGTCGAGTCGCAGCGGGAAATCTTCGGCGACGCCCTCGATCCCCAGACGTTCAACCCGCTCGCCTGGGCGCGGGCGCCGCACTTCTTTTTGGAAGATCTCTGGTTCTATAACTTCCCATACGCCTTCGGGATGCTTTTTGGGCAGGGGCTCTGGGTGCGCCGGGAGGCAGACCCGGCAGGATTCGTCGCGACCTTCGATGACCTGCTGGCCTCAACCGGAATGGTTGATGCCGCGACGCTGGCGCATCGGTTCGGCATCGATCTGCGCAGCCCCGACTTCTGGCGGTCCAGCTTCGACGACTTCCGCGCCGACGTCGACCGCTTCGAAGTTCTGGCGACCCGGTACGGGAAAACCCGTGCCCAAACCGGCTTGATTTGACCTGCCCGAGAGACTGCCACGCCACGATCTTCAGAGACAGTCGTGACCGCCAACTCTGGCCACTTTCCTCCAAGTTCACCGGCACGAATAAGGACGAGGCGGTGGCCAGCAGGTGGGATCGAACAAGCCACCGCCACGTCGGCCCCTACCGGTAGCCGGCGCTCGACAACGTCGTCTCGATGCTCGATGGCGCGACCGGTCGTCACAGAATTTCGATGGAAAACGTCTCCTAGTTACCAATTTTCACTCGACTTATAGACCTCACCACGGAATATGACCCGTCCCTCCATGAAAATCGATGCGGACTTGACATCAGCGTGGTCAGGTGTAGCCTAAGAGTTGGACCCCCGGGACCCACCAACGCGCGGGCGGCGCTGCCATGCAAGCACAGGAGCACCGCCCCGAAAGGGAGGCGACGCCCCCTGATGGCAGGTGACGGCGTGCGCTCCAGTTGGTGGTCCGAGCCCTGTAGCTGGAGGTCGCCTCCACCAGAAGGAGAACGTCATGGCCGAAGCAGTCGCTACGTCCTGGTCGATCAGCGGCGAGTACTTCGAGAACTGCAACTGTGCCGTCGTCTGCCCCTGCATCTTCTCGACCGAAGCGCCGTTCCACTCGACGCCGACCGAGGGCGCCTGCGAGGTCGCGTTCGCCTTCCATCTCGACAAGGGGTCCTTCGGTGACGTGTCGCTCGACGGTCTCAACGCCGCGCTCATTGCCCGGACCCCCGGCCCCATGATCGAAGG
>JALYMD010000418.1 GCA_030773875.1 Chloroflexota bacterium
CGGAGCCCGGCTGATCGCGCTGCCAGAGGTCTGGAGCTATCTTGGGCCAGCGGAGGGGGAACGACCCAACGCCGAGCCTATCCCCGGGCCGACCATGGACCGCCTAGCCGACCGGGCGCGCCGCCACCGGATCTACCTCCATGCGGGCAGTGTTCAGGAGGCCGTTCCAGGGGAGCCACGCCTGCGCAACACGACCGCCGTTTTCAACCCTGACGGCGACCTGATTGCCCGGTACAGCAAGATCCACATGTTCGACGTCACTCTGGACGGCGTCGCGACCTACCAAGAGTCGGCGACCATCCAGCCCGGAGATGCGGTCACGACCGTGGACGTGGACGGCGTGACGGTGGGACTCGCTATCTGCTACGACCTGCGATTCCCTGAGTTGTTCCGGATCCTGGCCCTCAAGGGGGCAGAGGTGATCCTGCTGCCCGCCGCCTTCACGATGACCACCGGCAAGGACCACTGGGAGGTCCTGATTCGCGCTCGAGCGATCGAGAATGGCGTCTTCATGGTCGCCCCGGCTCAGTTCGGCCAGAACGCGACGGGGAACTGGTGCTACGGCCGCTCCCTGATCGTCGATCCCTGGGGCACCATCCTCGCGACCGCCCCGGACGGAGAGACTGTGATCTCCGCCGACCTGGCCCTCGCCTACCTGAAGAAGGTCCGCCGCCAGGTCCCCTCCCTTGCCAACCGGATGCCGGACTGTTATGTCTGGCCGGAGGTTGCATCGGCGCTAGCGGGGGCACCCGCACGCTGACGCGGGCCCCCGCTTTGGTGCAACCCTTCGCTGATGTCGAAGCGGAGGGTGAAGCGGATCGTGGTGCCGTGGCCGGGCTGGCTTTCGGCGCGGATCTCGCCGCCGTGGGCTTCGACGAGGCTCTTGGCGATGGCAAGGCCAAGGCCGCTGCCGCCCGAGTCGGCGGATTTCCAGAGGCGGTCGAAGATGCGGGGCAGGTCGTCCGGGGCGATGCCGGTGCCGCTGTCGGCGACGGAAAAGAGAGCGACGTGGCTGTCCTGCGTGACCTCGATCCGGATGGAGCCTCCGGCAGGGGTGTGGCGCAGCGCGTTCGTGAGGAGGTTACCCAGCACCTCCCGCACCCGCACGGGGGCCACGTCAAGCGTCGGCAGCGGCGCTACGCTGCTCGATAGCTCTACCCCGCCTGCTTTCGCCCGCGGCCGATGCGCCGCCAGCACGTCGTCGATCAGATCGGCGACGTCGGTCGGTTCGCGGTGCAGCCGCAGCGCGCCCGCTTCAGCCATGGAGAGGGTACGGAGATCCTCCAGCAGTCGAGCCATGACCGTCGTCTCTTCGAGGAGTGAGCCGAGGCGCTCGTCGTCGCGGGGGTAGACCCCGTCCAGCATCCCCTCGACGTTGCCCTGGATCACCGCCAGCGGGGTGCGTAGCTCGTGGGCGACGTCCGCGAGGATGTTGCGCCGCTGCACCTCGTTCATCTCTAGGCGGGAGGTCATCGCGTTGAATGAATCCACCAGCCGACCCACCTCACCGGAAGTGCTGGTCTCGACGCGGACGGTATAGTCGCCGGCGGCCACCCGATCCGCGGCTGCCATCACGTCGCCGATGGGGGCGGCGGTCCGCCGCACCGCCCGCCCGACCGCGACGATGATGATGATCAGCAGCACAACGCCGAAGAATCCAAAGGGGGGACCCGGCCGATCCCCTCCTTCGAAGGGGGGACCTGATCCAGCGGGCCAGTGATCCGGACGCCCGAAGATCAGCCAGGCCACCAGCGTATCCGCGACGAGCAGGAGCCCGAACACGATCCCCACGAAGCAGCCGACCCGGCGAAGAAAGCCGCGTCGCGCGTCGCGCCAGTCGGCCGGGGGCCACGCTTCTCCTTCCGGCCACCATGGCGGGCGCCCCCCTTGGTGCCGGCCGCCTGGTCCCCACCTGGTCTCCCGGAGCAACCTGCGGCGGGCATCTCGCCAAGCGGCTGGGGGCGGCTCGTCCCTTTCCGGCCGTTGCGGTGGGCGCTCTCCTCGCTGGCCGTTTCCCGGGTCCGACATGACCTGACCTGAGCCTTACGACTCGGCGAACCGGTAGCCGACCCCATAGACCGTCTGGATGTACCGAGGTGCGCCCGGGCTCGGCTCGACCTTGCGGCGGATGTTCTTGATGTGAGCGTCGATCGCCCGCTCGTACGACTCGAACGCAACTCCATGGAGGGCGTCGAGCAGTTGGCTCCGGGTGAAGACGCGCCCGGGTTCGC
>JALYMD010000419.1 GCA_030773875.1 Chloroflexota bacterium
ACATCACGGAGGAGGCCACGAGCCCATCCGGTGCGGCGGTGAGCTTCACCGCCACCGCTGAGGACATTGTCGATGGCGACGTGCTCGTCGACTGCACCCCGGCCTCTGAGTCGACCTTCGGCTTGGGCACCACCACCGTGGCCTGTGAGGCCACCGACGCCGCCGGCAACACGGCGAGCGGCTCCTTCACGGTCACTGTTGAAGACACCACCGCCCCCATCATTGCTACCCACGGTGACGAGACGGCCGAAGCCACGAGCGCGAACGGCGCTCTGGTGAGCTACACCGCCCCGACCGCCACCGATCTGGTCGACGGCGAGTTTGCCGCAGACTGCACCCCGGCTTCCGGTTCCCAGTTCGCGCTCGGCACCACCACGGTAACCTGCACCGCGTCGGATATCGCCGGCAACTCGGCGGAGTCGACTACCTTCACCGTCCTCGTCGAGGACACGACCGCGCCGGTCATCGACAGCCACGCCAACGAGACGGCCGAGGCGACCGGCCCGAACGGCGCCATCGTGACCTACATCGCCCCGAGTGCGACCGATGCGGTCGACGGCACCCGCACCGCTAGCTGCGCCCCAGCATCCGGTTCGACCTTCGCCCTCGGCACCACGACCGTTGCCTGCGACATCAGTGACACCGCTGGCAACGCCGCCACCCAGACCACCTTCACGGTCACGGTGACCGACACCACGGCGCCCGAGGTCGTGGTACCGGCCAACCAGACGGTCGAGGCGACCGGCCCAAGCGGCGCAGGTGTGACCTACACCGCCACGGCGACTGACCTCGTCGACGGGAGCGTGGCTGTGTCCTGCCTCCCGGCCTCGGGCTCGACCTTCCCGCTCGGCGGCCCCTACACCGTCGCTTGCTCGGCCACCGACGCCACAGGCAACACGGGATCGGGTAGCTTCATCGTCACCGTAGTCGACACCACGGCCCCGGTCGTGGCCCAGCCCGCCAACATTACCGTCGATCCGACCAGCGTGAACGGTGCCGTCGTCACCTACACCGCCCCGAACGCGACCGACGCGGTCAGCGGCACGTTGACGGCCAGCTGCCTGCCGGCCTCCGGGTCGACCTTCGCCATCGGTACCACCACCGTCACCTGCTCGGCGACGGATGGGGCCGGTAACACCGGGACGACCAGCTTCACCGTGACAGTGCGCAACCTGACGCTCACCGGCTTCTACGCCCCGGTCGACATGAGTGGCATCGTCAACACGGTCAAGGCCGGCAGCACCGTGCCGCTGAAGTTCGAGGTCTTCGCCGGCAGCACGGAGCTGACTGACACGGCCGTCGTCAAGTCCCTGCGGGTTGGTGTCTACACCGGCCCGACTACCGCGACGACGGACGAGATCGAGACGACGGTGACGGGCGGAACGTCCCTGCGCTACGACAGCACCGCCGGTCAGTTCGTCTACAACTGGTCGACCAAGGGCCTCACGGTAGGACAGACCTACCAGGTTACGCTGACGCTGACCGACGGCTCGACCATCAGCGCCCTCTTCAAGATGAAGTAGGCGAACGCGAGTCCACCAAACAGGTCAAGGGACGGACCAAGCGATCCCGCTGACCAATGTCCAAGAAGCGAGGGCTGGCCTTCGGGTCGGCCCTCGCTCATGTAGTGGCGGGTTGGTCGGGAATAGGGGTTGGGTGGAGCGACCGTGGCCAGTGGTGACTGGGACCTGGCGCTGGCCGGGGTGCTGGTGATCATGCTCGGGGTGATGGTCATTGTCATCCCTGAGCTCTGGTCACCGGTCGGGGTGTTCGTCATCGGCGTCGGCGCGGGCGCTCTTGCGGTCGTCGCGTCCCGCGTGATCCGCCGCCGGTCCTAACACCGGCGAGGTGCGGCCCGCTGCGCCATCCGCTGCGGCGCCGAGCAGAGGGCGGGGCGCCTGTCGCTAGCGAGCGGGAGATGGGCCGATCGATCTCCTCTTCAGCCGGCGGCGCGGCGGCAACGGCTTACCAAGCACGACTCGGAGGGACCGGGTGTCGGACGGCCTGTCCCGGCTTCTCCCTGATTTGAGCTAGGCAAAGATCCCCCATCGGTGGGATCGCGGCTGCCTGCTGTGCCTCTACCATGATGTCAGGATCCGACGAGCCGGATGCCCCTTCGCGCATAGGCGGACACGATCAGCCTGAAGCTGGGCACCGGCGAAAACAGAGGCGGGAACGGATGGATAGGACAAGCAGCACTCGCGTTCTGGTCGCCACCGAACCGCGTGCGTATCGCGAGGTGATGGCCGGCGCCCTGCAGGAGTTGCGACCCAGCGCCGAGATCGTGCTTGTCGAGCCCGACGACCTGGATGCGGCCCTGACCCGCTTGCGACCCCACCTCGTCGTCTCCAGCCGCTCCGTCGAGGCCCTGCCGGAGTGCCCTCTCGCATGGGTGCTGCTCTACCCGGCCGGCGCTACCTCGGTTCTCATCTGCGTGGATGGGCGACGTACGACCTTGGAAGATCTCCCCTTCGAGCGCCTCCTCTCTCTCGTCGACGAGGTCTGTGACCTACCCCGAGCGGTGTAGCACGCGACAACTTGCTCCTGTGCGCGAGCGCGGCTGCTAGAGGATGTCGCCTCGCGACCTCCCAGCCTGCCGCTCAACACGGTGCCGTGCCATCCTCCATCCAGCACGTCACCGCCGTCGACCCGCCCTGCCAAGCTGGCTCCCGACGCGTCGCCGATTCGAGCAAGGCTGCCGACAACCGGAGGGCGCCGGTCCCATAGGGAAAAATCCTCTCGCCTTACTAGGCGGGTTCACTTACTGCTCTGACGAAAGTACTGCTACCATGGTTGTCGTCCTGCCTACGATGTACTGCCCGGTTTACCTAAAGCCACGTTGTGGCCCACGGCCTTGCTTGGCAGCGATGAACCTGAGCCTCTTGCTGTCCACCTGAGTGCCGGGCTGCGAGTGGCGAACCGGTCGGGGGGCTACGGCCACATCAGGGTTTGAAGGCGGCCACGAGCGCCTGTCGGTGGTCCAGGTGTACCGGCACCGGAGAGAACTTGACGTGTGCTCGTCTTGCCCACGAGCTGTCCAGTTGGAGAAGGAACGGTGAGGCAAGGCGATCTCATTGGCGGGACCAGCTGGAACCGGCGCCGCATCGCTGGCCGAGATCGAGAGCCCCACGAGTTCCGGCTGCACCCAGCGCGGCCGGACGCCGGCGCTGCGTCTTGGCACCGCTCGCCGTGGCTGCTCGTCGTGGTGCTGGCGATCCCGGTGATCGTCTGGGTGGCCCTTAATCTCTGGCTGGGTGAGGTTCGCCTTGCGGTGATGATGCCGGGCGTGCAGGCTGGGGTCGACGCCGCCTCGGCCCTGGCCCGTTTCTTCGGTGCGCTCGCGCTGGTTCTCATTCCCGCCGACCGGGTGGCCGGTCAGCGGTTCCGATGGGTGGCCGCTGGGTTCGTCATTCTCGGGCTCGGGGCCTTCGTCTTTGGCGTCGTGCGACCGCTGCTGGGAACCACCCCGGACATCAACACCCGCATGTACGCCTCGCTGATGGTCCGCACCATCGCCGGAGCGATCTTCGTCGTCGCCCTGGTGCCGGTTACACCGCCGCGGTTCTCGCCACCCTGGGTCATTGGCGCAATGGTTGCCGTCGGAGCGGCGCTGGGTCTCGTCGCCGTCGCCGGGACGGCTTGGCTCCCCGCGCTGGTTCATGGTGACACCCTTGAGGCGTCCGCTCGGAGCGGGAACGTGGTGCTTCGCGGCCTCACGGGCTGGCACTGGGCCTTCGGCGCGATCCCGCTCCTCCTGGCCGCCATCGCCACGGTCGCTACGGCCCGGCGCTCCTCCAGGGATGGCCTGGGTGGGTGGCTGGTCGTGGCGATGACGCTGCTCACCGGCTCGCTGTTGCACGACCTCATCTGGCCGTCGGCCTACGCCCCCGTGCTCACCTCCTCCACGGTGCTTCGTTTAGCCTTTGCGGCGACGGTCGTGGTCGGCGGGATCCTGGAGTTGCGTCGCGTTGCTGCCGAGCATGCTGAGCTTCTGGCCGCGGAGCAAGAGTATTCCCACCTCCTCGCCGACTTGGCGGATCGCAAGGCCGATTTCACCGCGATGGTCGCCCACGAACTGGGCTCCCCCATCGCCGCTATCCGCGGTTACGCCGACATGCTCGCGACTGGTGAGTTGGAGCCGGATCTGCAGCACCAGGTCCTCGGCGCCATCCAGACCGAGACCGATATGCTCAACGCCCTCGTCGCCGACGTGCGGACCATCGCCACTGTTGAGCGCGATGACTTTGCCGTGTACCCCTGCCCAATGCAGCTCGCCCTTCTCCTGGCCGATGCCGCCGCGTTCGCCCAGTCGCTCCCGGGCGATCATCCGCTAGTCTTCGCGCCGAGTACGGACCTTCGGGTCCGCGCCGATCCGGAGCGAATCGGTCAGGTCCTCCGCAACCTGCTGAGCAACGCCGCCAAATACTCCCCGGCCGGCACTCCCATCGAGCTGCGGGTCGCCTTGGTCGGGAAGCGTGTCCGGCTGGAGGTGGCCGACCACGGGTTTGGCATTCCTCCCGAGGACCTTGCCCGGATTTTCGAGAAGTTTGAGCGCGGACGCGACGAGCGCGGGCGCAAGATCCCGGGCCACGGCCTCGGGCTGTATCTCTCCCGGCGCATCGTTCGAGCCCATGGCGGCGACCTCACCACCTGCTCGACCGTCGGGAAAGGGTCGGTCTTTGGGTTCGATCTGGAGGTGGTCGGGTGATCCGCGTCATGCTTGTCGACGACCATGCCTCGTTTCGCCAACCACTGGCCTTCATGTTGGGCCGGGAGGTGGATATCACCGTTGTGGCTGAAGCCGGGTCGCTGGCCGAGGCGCGCGCCGTCCTGGCACGCACGGAGCCTGTAGGCGTCGAGGTGGCGATTGTCGACCTGCATCTGCCCGATGGCGACGGGGTGGACGTCGTGCGGGACCTCCGTGTTGCCAACCCGCTCGGGCAGGTGTTGGTGCTCTCCGCTGAGACGGAGCGGGACCACCTAGCCCGTGCCATCGAGGCCGGCGCGTCCGGGATGCTCCACAAGTCGGCCCGGATCACCGAGATCATCGATGCTGTGCGCCGCCTCCACGAGGGGGAGTCCCTGCTCTCGCCGCGAGAGACCGTCGAACTGTTCCGCCTCGTCGGCCAGCAGCGCGATCGCGATCGGCGTGAGCGGGCGGCCCTCGATCGGCTCACTCCACGCGAGCGGGAGGTGCTCGCGGCGTTGGCGGATGGTCTAAACGAGAAGGAGATCGCCCAGCGGCTTGGCATCGGCAACGAGACGGTGCGCACCCACATGGTGAATGTCCTCGGCAAGCTGGGTGTCGATTCTCGCTTGCAGGCGCTCGTCTTCGCGCTCCGGCACGGTGCCATTACCCTCAACTAACGGCCCCTGCCGCCTCGTTTGGCGTCCGCCTGTCTCCCCCGCTATGCTCTGTCCCGCACGTCGACGATGCGTGTCGTTCACGCCGTCCCTGTGACGGGACGAAGGGACCCATGCCGCTCAACCTCCGACAGCGCCGCCCGCTGGTGCGCTCCAAGGCCACCGGCGTTGAGGGGGCTCCCGAGCAGAGATGTCAATTGCTGAAGCCGGGCCGGCGGCTTGGGCGGGTGGTAATCCAGACCTTGTTGTGCCTGGTTCCGCTCCTGTTGGCCGCCGGCTTCGTCTCGGCGCCGGCCACCGCGGTGGAGTCCATTGCATCACCGGTTGCGGCCGGCACGGATGCCACCTCGACCGATGGCCCGCGGGACGTGATCCTCGCCACGACCACCAGCACCCAGGACTCCGGACTGCTTGACGTACTCGTCCCGCTCTTCGAGCAACAAACGGGCTACCACCTCAAGCCCATCGCGGTCGGCTCCGGCGCGGCATTGAAGCTGGGCGAGAAGGGCGAAGCCGATGTCGTGCTGGCGCACAGTCCGGCCGCTGAGGAAGCCTTCATGGCGGCCGGTTTCGGGCTGGCCCGAGAGATCGTGATGTACAACGACTTCGTGATTGTCGGACCGGCCGACGACCCGGCCGGAATCCGGGGAGAGCGGTCCGCGATCGAGGCGATGCGCCGAATCGCGACGGCCCAAGCCCCGTTCGCGAGTCGCGGCGATGACTCCGGCACCAACGCCCTGGAACTGAAGCTCTGGGACCAGGCTGCCATCGCGCCGTCCGGGGGGTGGTACAC
>JALYMD010000420.1 GCA_030773875.1 Chloroflexota bacterium
CCGCCAGCCAGGCCCGCAGATAGCTCGTCGCCCCGGTCTGAAAGAAGACGATCCGTTCCTTGTTGCCCTTGCCCCGGACCTTGACCAGCTGATTGTCCAGGTCAAGGTCCACAAGACATATCCCAGCAGCCTCCAATAACCGCATCCCCGTATCAAGAAGTAAAGCAACCAATGCCCGGTTCCGCACCGCCTGGGGGCCAGGGGAGGCGAGGTGCCGGCAGGAGAAGAGGATCCGCAACTGGTCGTCGGAGAGGATGGGAAAGAGCTCGTCCGGCAGCTTGGGCAGGGCCACCTTCGGCAGCTTGGGCAAAACCTCCTCATCGACGAGGAAGCAGCAGAAGGCCCGCAGGTCCTTGAGCCGCGCGTGAATGGTGTGGATGGAGCGTTCGGTGGAGCCCCGCCAGGGCTTTTTGGGGGCCGTCCGCAGCCAGACGCCAAAGGCGGTCAGGTCGGCGCTGGTCAGGACCGAGGAGTCGCTAGGGCGCCCGGTAGCCTCTAGGAAGCGGTGCAGGTCGCGGAACGTCTCGCGGTAGCGGTCGATGGTCTTGGGCGAGTGGTTGTGGGAGCGGTGGTGGTCGAGGTAACGGGTTTGAAGGGTGTCTGAAGGGATATGGAGCCTGTCCATCTTGGTCCTCCGGGCCTGGAGCGACAACCGATGGGTC
Organism: Chloroflexota bacterium; assembly: GCA_030773875.1. Next base: position 663 of record JALYMD010000420.1, read on the forward strand.
GAGGATGCCATGGGGAACCTCCCGCGCCGAGGGTCCAGTGGACCTCTCCGGCGTGCCTGTCCGAGCGGGGCCAGCGCAGGTGTCTGCGGGCCAAGGAGACAGGTGCGTTAGCCAGGGGAGGGAAGAAGGGGTCCGGGGAAAAGGGGCGGTCTGACGGGGGTTTTGGGGCCTAGGTGGAGCGGTCCGAGCGCGGGTAATTGGAAGGCAGGCACTCAACCAACTGAGTTACTCCCGCGGATCGGTGAGGGGGCCGGCGAACGAGAAAGCTGGTCCGAGACCACCAGCGGGGTCGGGGTGAGAGGACTCGAACCTCCGACCTCAGCGTCCCAAACGCCGCGCGCTACCAGGCTGCGCCACACCCCGCCGTAGGCCCACGAGGGCGAGTATAGTCACCGGCCCGAAGGGGTGTCAACGCAGCAGCCACGTCGGCCGTGGATCATCAAGCGGGACGAGCGTTCGTCCGCGCTCCAAGGACTATCGTCATTGATCCGGACTGCTTGCGCCTCTCCTAGTCGGTTCGGTCGGCCCGGGCGGTGGACGCCCGGCGGTAGATCTGAACGTCCTCGGTGGTGAAGACCTCCTGCCACCCGGGACCAGGATACCCCGGCACGGCCGCAGCCTCGACCGGTTCGGCCTCAGCGTCTTTGCACCCTCGCGCACCCTCGCGCTCAAAGGTGCCGACGTAGAGCAGGGTGACGCCGTAACGGTCAAGAAGTGGCCCGGAGGGGTTTTCGAGGATGGCCCGGGCGTCTTGTTCACGCTGGTCGATCTCCTCGGCGTAACCCGGTTCGCCGTTGCGCCACTGCCGCTGGTGGCCACCCCAGCCCGCTACCGTCGGCACGCCGCTGAAGGCCGACGCACGGTTCACCGGTACGCCATCCGCATTCTTATAGGAGTAGGAACAGCCGGCTTCAACGAGAACATCGTGGGGTCCGGCATGATCTCGCAGCCATTCGATGGCCGCCAGTTCGTCCGGGGACCAGTTCCCGACATAGGCGGCACCATCAAGGTCTCGTGGCCCGGCGAACCCATCCGTCCATTGGTAAGACGCCACCACGGGATAAGCCAATCCGGCGGCAAGAGTTGTCGTGAAGATGCTGGAGATCGCGAAGCGGCCGAAAGACCTCGGGCGATATTCCCGCCAGAGGACGACCGCGCTGAGAGCGGTGGCCACGGCGAATAACGTCCAGACCTGGTAGTAGACCTTGAACAGGGTGTTCATCCGGCTGTTGAACACGTCCCGGAGAAAGAAAAACTCCGTCGGCAGCAGCAGAAGGAAGCCGGCAACGTACAACGCGAGAGCAACAAAGCGAGCATCAACCGTCCGCCGGCGCCGCAGAAGTTCAGCCCCGCCGACGATCGGTGCCGCACAGAGCAGGATCACCGGAGCTGGAAGGAGGAGCGCAGCAAGCCCAGCCCCAACGAGAAACACCCCCGCTCCGCCGGGACTCCAGCCATCCGGATCAATGTCCGCGCGTTGCGCAAATCCCGTGACGATCAACCAGACGGCGACGAGAAAAGGAACCCCGAAGACGGTGAGAAATTCCCCAACCGACGTCCGTTCGCCGGTCACCGTGCCAAGCGTCGCCGCCAGCGTGGAGACGAGCGGAATGTCCCGCAGCGCCGGCCGCAGCGAGCCGGTGCTAGAACCCACGGGTGGAACGAACGTGAGGAAGAACGGCAGC
>JALYMD010000421.1 GCA_030773875.1 Chloroflexota bacterium
AGCGCGCTCCTGCTTGAGCCCCCAGCGGTCGAGCTGCTGCGGATCGGGGCGAGCTAGCGCCGGCCACGGCCTGTTGCCACCGGAACTCCCTGATGGAAGCCATCCTCTTCGTGGGCATCCAGGCCTCGGGCAAGACATCGTTCTACCGAGAGCGCTTCTTTCGCACACACGTCCGGCTCAGCTTGGATATGCTCAGAACCCGCCACCGGGAGGCGATCCTGCTCCATGCCTGCATCGCGGCGAAGCAGCCGTTCGTGATCGATAACACCAATCCGACGGCTGCCGAGCGCACCCGCTACCTTGTCCCAGCCCACGCGGCCGGCTTCCAAACCATCGGCTATGTCTTTGACGTTGACATGGCCGCCTCGCTAGAGCGGAACGCGGCCCGTCCGGCCTCCGAGCGGGTGCCACCGAAAGGCATCGGTGGCACGCGTCGCCGGCTCGAAATCCCCGACCTCGGTGAAGGCTTCGACCAGCTCTACCGCGTGAGGATCGCGGGGTGCGGCGGGTTCGTCGTGGAGCGGTGGATCGACGATGCTGGCTGCCCCTGAAACGGGTCTCGGCGGACCTGCTATTCCACGGGGAACAAGGTTGGGAGAAGATAGGCGAGATGGGAAGCGGAATTCGAGAGAAACAGCGAGGGGCGATCGGGAAGATCGCCCCTCATCTGTGACCTATCACACAACGACGTCTCTTCGATGGACGCCAGTCGGCTTAGCTGCGGGCCGCCTTGGTCGTCGTCCGCAGGCAGCGCGTGCAGATGTGCAGGCGCTGAGGCACGCCATTGATGATGACGTGCTTGTGCTGGATATTCGGGCGGAAGTCTCGGTTGGTCCGCCGCTTGGAAAAGCTCACGTTGTTTCCGAAAGTCTTGGTCTTGCCGCAGACCTCACACTGCCCGGCCACGCGGGTCTCCCTTCATGTTCTTCGATACGCAGTTTGGCTTGAGTGCCCGATGCATCATTGACTTGGACACAGGAGGACACGCTCAGCATGGACGACACCCTAGCGAAAGTCTATCCTAGCACGGGTCGTGCGGCGGAACAACCTGTGCTATACGCCATAGTACGATCGGAGAAAGGGGGAGGGCGTGGCCGGCACCAGCGCAGGGGAACAGCCCCGGGTACCGGACGGAAGGATTGAAGTCGCCGACAGCGCAATCGCGGCGATTGTCCATGCGGCTGTCCTTTCCTGCTACGGCATCGTCGACATGGCCCCGCGCTCGATCCGCTCAGCTATCGGAAAGCGACTCGGTTTCGCGAGTCGTGGTCGAGGCATCGATGTCCACGTCGCTGAAGGGCGTGTCAGCATTGAACTCTCGGTGGTCGTGGAATATGGAACCCCGATCTTCACCGTGGCCAAGAACGTGATGAAAACCGTGAAGTTTCAGGTGGAGCGGACGCTGGGCATGCCCGTTGAGCGCGTCAATGTCAACGTCGAAGGGTTGCGCGTCAGCCCGGGAACCCTCCCGGCTCGGGGTCGGACGTGACAGAGACTTCCACGGTGCCGGTCTCAAACCGGTCCTCCATGACAGCACCTCCTGCAATTTGGGACGGGCATGCGCTGCTGGCAGCTATCGGTGCTGCCACGGAATGGTTGACGGCGAACACGGACCGGGTCAACGCCCTCAATGTTTTTCCCGTTCCAGACGGGGACACCGGAACAAACATGGGGCTCACCATGCGGGCGGCGCTGAGCGAGGCGGCGAACTCGCCGCCGGAGGTTCAGACCAGCGCCGGTGAGATCGCCGCCAAGGTCGCTTATGGCTCCCTCATGGGTGCCCGTGGCAACTCCGGGGTCATCCTGTCCCAGATCTTCCGGGGGTTTGCGCGGGCGGTGGCCGACCGCCAGGAGATCGACGGTCGGGACCTGGCTGCAGCGCTCTCCGGCGCTCGGGAGATGGCCTACAAGGCCGTGATGCGCCCCGTCGAGGGAACGATGCTGACGGTCATCCGCGTCGCGGCCGAGCGCGCGGAGGCGAGCGCGGCCCGGACGCCGGCGCTGGCGGCAGTACTGGCGGAGGCCGGGCGCGGGGCGCGACAAGCCCTGGCAACAACTCCGGACCTTCTCGACATCCTTCGCCAAGCCGGAGTGGTGGACGCCGGCGGCCAGGGCATCGTTTTCATCCTCGAGGGGATGGAGCGCTTCGCCCGCGGCGAACAGATCGTCACCGCCCAAGAGGCACCTACCGCCCCGCTCGGCGCTGAGATGGCCTTCCTCGACCAAGTCGAGGAGCTTCACGGCGACGAAGCGTTCGGTTACTGCACCAATTTCATGGTCTTTGGTGAAGGGATGGACTTTGAGCGGTGCCGAGCCGAGATTGCCGCGATGGGCGAATCCGCCGTGATCGTCGGTGATGACCGGGTCTTGAAGGTGCACATCCATGCCCTCAACCCGGGTAAGGTCCTCGATTATGCCGTCGGACTTGGCCAGCTCGGTCAGATTAAGATCGATAACATGCAGGCGCAGACGGACGCTCTGGTCGACCAGCGAGACCAGGAAGGCGCATCGACGCCGAACAGCACCTCTCGTCCAACAAACGGTGAGGAACCCGACGTCGCCGGGTTCGGCCTTGTGGCGAAGCCGGCACCGGTAGGGGTGGAGCCGGCTCCACTCCCCGCTCCGCCAATCGGACACCAAGCGGTCCTCGCTGTGGCCGCCGGCGAGGGACTCGCGGAGGCGCTCCGATCCATGGGCGCCACGAGCATCGCCCACGGTGGCCAGACCATGAACCCGAGCACTGAGGAGTTGCTGTCTGCCGTCGAAACCGCTCCGGCAGACGAGGTGATTTTGCTTCCCAACAACCCGAACATCGTCCTGACGGCCAACCAAGTGCCCGACCTCTCGACCAAGAAGGTTCGGGTGGTGCCCAGCCGCTCCGTGCCACAGGGTCTGGCCGCCCTCGCGTCCTATAACGTCGATGGCGACTTGGACAAGAACGTGACGGACATGACCCGGGCGCTCCAGAATGTTCGCACCGTGGAACTCACCTGCGCGGTTCGGGATGCGATCATCAACGGCGTGGATGTCGGAGTTGGCCAGGTGATCGGCCTGCTCGACGATCGCCTGGTGGCGAGCGGTGACAACCCCACGACAGTCGCCTGCGAGGCTCTCCAGAAGGTCGGGCTAGACGACGCCGAACTCGTCACAATCTTCACCGGAGCGGGGGCGAAGGCAGAGGGGACCGACGGACTGCGGCAGACCATTGAAGCGAACTATCCAAATATCGCAGTTGAGGTGTACGAGGGCGGCCAGCCCCATTACCACTACGTGATCGCGATCGAGTGACGGTAATCGGGTCGTGACAGAGATCTCGCGAACCGGCACTGTCGCCGGCTCGGCCGCCGGAGGTATGAGGAGCAAGGGCGAAACAGGTGATGGGACGCGTGGCGATCGTGACCGACAGCACGGCCGACCTCCCGCCCTCGCTGCGGG
>JALYMD010000422.1 GCA_030773875.1 Chloroflexota bacterium
CCGCCATGTCCGGATCCGCGGTAAGGCCCCGCACATCGTTCACGAGGCTTGCACCGGCTTGAAGGGCCGCCTCCGCCACAACGGCCTTGCTGGTGTCGACGGAGATGGGCACGTCGACGCGGGAGGCGACAGCCCGAAGCACCGGAACGAGCCGGTCCAACTCCTCCTCAGCGCTGATGGGCGTGTGTCCCGGTCGAGTCGATTCCGCGCCGATGTCGATCAGATCCGCACCGTCCGCCACTGCCGCGACGGCCAGGTCCTCCGCTCGCTCCGGCTGCCCTGCAAGACCATCGCCGCTGAACGAGTCGGGCGTCACGTTCACGATGGCCATGACGAACGTCTTGGTGCCCCAGGCCAAACTCCGGCCGTCGCAGCGGGTCGGCGGCGGCACCTCCGGCGTCAGTGCCATTGCCTCGAGTCATCTGGAGCAATGCCTTGACCGCGGTCATATGTCCGCTGGTTGGCAGCATCGACCGCCCCCGGCCCGGCCCCTTCTCGTTTTCGACAATCGGCCAGCAGATGAGTAGAGATGAGCCGGGACAATGGATCAGGCGACGAGGAGCGCCGCCCAGGATTAGGGAAGTCCCTCATTCCCGCCCGCCTCCGGTGCGGACGATGGCGAAGAACTCGGCGCGCGTTTCCGGCCGCCGCCGAAAGCCATCTCGCACCGCGGAGGTGACCATCGTCGCGCCCGGCTTCTGGATGCCACGGATGCTCATGCAGGTGTGAACCGCCTCAATCACCACCCCGCAGCCATCGGGCCGGAGTTCATCCATCACCGCGTCGGCAATCTCGCTCGTCAGGCGTTCCTGCACCTGGGGACGTCGGGCATAGCCCTCAACGAGCCGAGCCAGCTTGCTTAATCCCACCACCCGGCCTTGCGGGATGTAGCCGATGTGGGCGCGCCCCGTGAACGGGAGTAGGTGATGCTCGCAGGTGGAGGCGAAGGGGATGTCTCGTAACACCACCATCTCATGGTGGTGCTCGTCGAAGGTGATGGACAGGTGACGGCGGGGGTCCTCCCGCAGCCCTGCAAACATCTCGGCATACGCGCGGGCCACGCGCTCCGGCGTGCGGAGCAGACCCTCGCGATCCGGGTCTTCCCCGATCGCAAGCAACATCTCCCGAACCGCGGCTTCCAGCCGTGGCAGATCGACATCTGCCGGTGCCTCGTCCGGCACATCACCTTCGGAGAGCCTCGGGTGGAGAATCTCTAAGGCCTCCGCCACCTCCGTGCCGCTCATCTCTCGCCCTCTGTCACGGCCCATCAGGTCCCGTCCTCGGTGCGGGTGCGAACGATACGGATCCCGGCGGCGTCCAACATGGATCCCTTCATCGGCACCTCCGGCTTCCGAACGGTCACAGAGACCGTCTCAGTGGCTGGGAAATCAGCCAGCAGCGTTGCAGCGATCTCCTCCGCCACGGTCTCAATGAGCCGGCGCGGCGCGCCTTCGACCACCGCTCGAACGCGCTTGTAGACAGCGCTATAGCTGATCGTCCGGTCCAAATCGTCGCTGCGCCCTGCCGGGCGAAGATCCGTCTCGATTCGGACATCAATGACGAAGCGCTGCCCAAGCGCCTGCTCCTCAGGGTTGACCCCATGGAACGCGTAGAAGCGGAGCCCCTCCAGAAAAACCTCGTCCCTCGTCATGCCCCCGTCGTAGCCCCATTCTCAGTATCGTCGCTGATCCCCAGTAAGTGTTACTCACGTCAATCTAAGTCTACCCAGAGATATCTTCTGCCCTTGAAGTCCTGATCACCGATGCAGCACCCTCACCAGTCATTCAGGCGTGGAGACGGACCAGGGGCGACCACGCGGCTGCCCCTGGTCTCCGTTGCCTTCCGGCTCACCCGTCCGTCACCGGTCGTTACGCCGGTGGGATCGTCTTCGGAACCACGATCTCAATCAGCGCCGGCGCCTTATCTCTGATCTCAACCAGCGCGACGGACTTGGATGGAATGCGTGACCCCTCCTCGTAGGAAATAGTTCCTGTCGCGCCATTAAACCCTTGAGTGGCCGCAAGAGCATCCCGGATCGCTTCGCCCTCGAGACTGCCGGCGCGGTTGATCGCGTCAGCCATCAGCTTGATGCCGTCGTAACCGAGCGCGGCGAAGGCGACCTCAGGAGCTTTGCCGTACTTGGTCTGATAAGCCTCGGCGAACGCTTTGCCCTCGGGCGCGTCCCCGAACACGCCCTGGTGGGTCGTGAAGAAGACATCACGGGAAGCATCGCCCGCCAGCTCGACGAGCAGCGGCGTATCGTAACCATCGCCGCCGAGGATAGGCTGGGTCAGACCCAAGTCTCGCGCCTGCTTGACGATCGTCCCGATCTCACCCGGGTTGGAGGAAATGAAGAGCACGGCCGGCGCCGGGTTGAGGTTCTTGAACTCAGTGAGCTGCGCCGAGAAATCGGTATCACCCATCGAGTAGGTCAGTTCGGAAACGATCTGGCCGCCGATGTCCTCGGCCGTGTAGCGGTCCTTGAAATACTTGGCGAGGAACTTCGTGTAATCCATCGCCTCATCGAAGAGGAGCGCGCAGGTTTGCCAGCCCTTGGCCTGGGCAAACTCGGCGGACGCGGCGGCCTGGACGTTGTCGCCGAACGGCAGCATGAAGATGTAGTCGCCAATGCTGGTGATGATCGGTGCCGTTCCCCCAACATCCAAGAATGGGACGCCGGCCTCCTGGGCTACCTGGCCACCGGCGAACATGTAGGAGGTATCCGTGAGCCCGGCCAGGGCCGGCACCTTGTCCTCCTCCACCAGCCGCTTGACCACGCTGGTGATCGTCGGCACGTCGCTCTTGCCGTCATAGACCTGCAGCCGCACTGGACGCCCGAGGATGCCCCCGCTTCTATTAAGTTCCTCCGCTGCTAGCTCGGAGCCATCCCGGGCCGGGTTGTCGAGCGAGGCGTAGCTGCCGGTCAGGTTGTACGGGCAGCCGATCACGACTGGTTCACCGCTCGGCGGGGGTGCGGCCGGCGTGCCGTCCTGAGCGGCGGCGTCCGGAGCGATTTTCAGCATTGCAGCCAACATCGGCCCAGAGATGCCGAGCGCCGCCGCTCGACGGAGGATCTGGCGCCGGCTGAACCGGCCGCTCATTGCGCCCTCCAGCAGTGCCGACAGCGGCGTCACGCTCGACACTGGCGAGCCGGGTCCATGTCCGTTTCGGCGCTCCCTCAGGTCACTCATCGATCACCGCTCCTCTCACGTCCATCGCTCCCGCAGCCATCCGGCACGTCGCCGGTGCTGCTGACAATAGGCTCAACTCTTCTATGCTACTCCGTCCTCGCCCTGTCGTCTGCCGGGATCTCATCCACTCCAGGCGCCAGGGTTGGGGTGACATCAGGGGAGAGTCCACTCCTCCGACGGCGGCCGGGTTGGAAGCGTCCGAGGAGCGCCGGGCCAACCTCCCGATCGCCGAAGAGGCCCTGCGGCCGGAAAATCATCACCAGGATGAACCCGACGGCGAGGATGATTTGGGCCAGTCCGTAGTGGGCTCCAAACGAAAGCGGTCCGAGGTCCATGCCATCCTCGACGTCTCGCAGGTACTCGGGCGCTAGGGTGAGAATGGTGGCGCCAACCACTGCCCCGCTGATGCTGCCCATGCCGCCAAGAACAACCATGATGATCACGTTGAAGGTGGTGGTGAAGTAGAACGCGCTTGGGGCAGCCGTCCCGATTTGATGTACGAGCAGCGACCCCGCCACGCCGGTGAAGAAGGCGCCGACCACGAACGCGAGCAGCCGTTCCCGCAGCACATCCACCCCGATCGCCCGCGCCGCGATCAGGTTCTCCCGAGAGGCGATCATTGCGCGACCAAACGCGGAAGCGCGGAGGCGCCAGACGGCGTAGATTGTGACTACTGCCCAAGCATAGGCGACCCAGAGACCGGTGAAGCCGGGGATCTGGGAGAGCCCACGGGCACCACGAGTCACCCCCTCCCAAT
>JALYMD010000423.1 GCA_030773875.1 Chloroflexota bacterium
GACCCAACCCCTACATCCTGTCCCACCCGTTCCCCTGACTCCACCCGTCCCACCCGTCCTCTCGGCGCCGCCTGTCCCGCCGGTTCCGCCAGTGCCATCAGTGCCGCCCGTCGCCGCGCTGGACTGGTCAACCAGCGAATCTGCGGCCACGGTTGGACCGAGTCAGGCCGCAGATATCGACTCCTCGAATCGGGAAGCGGCCCGTCTCGCCGTTCTTGAAGCCCTGGAGCGGGGCGAGCTGGACGTCGAGGAGGCGCTCGACCACCTGGATGCGCTCGGCGCCGAGAGCGAGACCGGGGCGGAGGTCGCGCCGGAGCGGTAACGAGGCGGCCCGCCGCCCACCCACCACCCGAGTCGTCGTGGATCAGAAGCAGCCCCCGGCCGATGCGGTCGGGGGAAGGAGGATCGTCGTGTTCAAAACACCCTGGGAACTCGAGAATTTAGCGCGCGACCGCATGGAGCGACTCGCACCGCATGGCCGGCAGCCCCATCCCGTTACCACCTGCCAAATCGTGCCCGGCCCTGCCCGGCCTCTGGCCCGGGTCCGTCGCTGCTGCGGCCGGGGCCTGATCGCCGCCGGGGAGCGCCTCGCCGGCTCCGAGCCCCGTGCCCTGCAACCGCTGCCGACCGGCTCCGTCCGGCTCGGTCGACCGAGCTAATGAGTTGCGTCCGCTTCCCGAGACAACGAGCGCAGGAATCGCCGCGGAGGGCGCTGCCATCCGGCGCCGCCTTCCGGTCGCGGGGCTGCTGGCGGCGAACACGATCTCCCTGGTCGGGAACGCGATCACCGCGCTCGCGATCCCCTGGTACGTGCTGGAGACCACGGGCAACGCGGCCCGGGTTGGGCTGGTCGGGTTCAGCGCGGCGCTGCCGGCCGTGCTGGCCGCCTTCTTCGGCGGCGCGGTCGTTGACCGGCTCGGCTTCAAGCGGAGCAGCATCGCTTCCGACCTCCTGAGCGGCGTCACGGTGGCGCTGGTCCCGCTGCTCCATCAGACGGTCGGACTCCCGTTCGGCGGGCTGCTCGGGCTCGTCTTCCTCGGGGCGCTGCTGGATGCGCCCGGTGTCACTGCCCGCCAAGCCCTCTTTCCCGACCTGGTCGGACTGGCCGGGATGCGGCTGGAGGGGGCCAACGCCGCCTACCAGACGGTCCAGCGCCTGTCGCAGTTCCTCGGCCCAGCGCTCGCCGGCATCCTGATCGCGCTCCTTGGCGCGAGCAACGTCCTCTGGGTGGATGCAGCCACCTTCGCCGTCTCGGCAGGGCTGATCGCGGCGTGCGTGCCGGGCACGCGATCCGACTCAGTGCCGGGCGCCGACGCGCCCGGTCGCGCGCGAGCGGGGAGCCGCTACCTGGCGGAGACCCTGGCCGGCCTCCGTTTCCTCTGGCAGGACCGGCTGCTGCGCACCCTCGCCGTGGCGGTGGCGGTGACGAATGCGCTGGATGCGCCGCTCTTCGCGGTGGCGGTGCCGGTCTACGCGCGGGACGTCTTCGGCAGTGCAACTGCGCTCGGGCTGATGGAAGCCGGATTCGGGGCCGGGGCGGTGACGGGTGCCCTCGCGTTCGCCGGTGTCGGTCACCGCCTGCCGCGGCGGCCGGCCTTCGTCGCCGGCTTCGCACTCCTGAGCCTGCCGCTCTGGATCCTGGCGACCGCCCCGTCCCTGCCGGTTGCCGTGGCCGCGAACGCCCTCGTCGGCCTCGTCGCCGGTCCTATCAACCCGATCCTGATGACCGTCCGCCAGGAGCGGGTCCCGGCGGCGCTGCGCGGGCGCGTCTTCGGCACCTTCACCGCCATCGCTCTGGTCGCCATGCCCGCCGGGCTGCTGCTCGGCGGCCTCGTGGTCGATCGGGCGGGGTTCGCCGCAACCATAGCTGTCATCGCCGGCGGCTACCTGCTCGCCAGCGGCGCCATGCTGCTGGCCCCCGCCCTACGGGACATGGATCGGCTCCGCTCCTCACGATCAGGCGTGGAAAGCTCCCCGTGCCGGACCTCGTGAGCCCAACCAACAGACTGGGTGACGTGCCGGCTTCGCCGGTGGGGTAGGATCGGTTCAGCTTCGGCCGCATCTCGGCGAGGCACGCCCCGCCCCGAGCAGTCCTGGCAGGATGACCCACAGGAGAGACCGGATGGAACGGTGCGCACGCGACGATCCGCCGGTGGCGGCGGCCGAGAAGCCGATGCTGGAGGCGTTCCTCGACTGGCAGCGCACCACCCTGCTCTGCAAGCTGGACGGTCTCAACGACGAGGAGTTGCGACGCCCGCACGAGCCTTCCCGCCTTACCCTGCTCGGGATCGTCAAGCACCTCGCCGACGTGGAACGCTCCTGGTTCCGGGATGTCTTCGCGGGCGAAGACCTCTCCGCCGAGTGGGATCCGAACGACCGCAACCGCTACTGGCGGATCGAACCCGACGAGACGACGGACCAGATCCTCGCCTTCTACCGAGGAGAAATCGAGCGCGCTCGGGCGCTCGTCCGGGATGCCGATCTAGACGAGCCTGCGCGCAATCCGGGGACGGGTCAAGCCGGGCTGATCCTGCGCTGGATCGTGGTCCACATGATCGAGGAGACGACCCGCCACGTCGGCCACGCGGACCTGATGCGGGAGGCGATTGACGGGCAGACGGGCGAGTAACGAGCGCCCCAGTCCGGGCAGTGGACCGGAACTCTGCCTGGGGCAACATTACGCGACCGCCGAGCTCTCGGTCGGCACCCCCGAAACCTGGGCCTGGTGGAGCACCTCGGCTAGGTGCGGGAGGTGGCCGCGGGCATGTCCGAGGCTGAGGAGCAGCCGCATCGGGCCGTTGAGCGGTCCCAGCGACGGGAAGGGCGTGTAGGTGTTCTCCAGGTGCGGCTCGTCGGGCCAGGTCTCGAGAAAGGCCCGACACATCCGCCGGCTCTCGGCCAGGCGCCGCCGAACCGCCTCCGCAGAGGTCAGCGTTTCCCAGGGAACCTCGTAGCGAGGCCGGCCGGTCATCTCGACACCCCGGGCCAAGGTCGAGGCGGCGGCGGATGTCTCCTCCAGCCCCGCGGTCACGTGGGCGACGATGTGGCCGACCGTCCAGCCCCGACCCTCTTCCGAGTCGGTCGCCTTCGGGTCGTCGGGGACGAAGACCACCTCGGCGTCGCCTGCCCCGGCAAGCGCGGCATCCAGCGCATCGAAGATCTCGTCCAGCAGCCTGGGCAGGTCGGAACGGCCAACCCTGCGGGCAACATCCGCCAGCGCGACGCGGTCGGAGAACAGGGCGTCCGCCGGGGGCAGGTCGGTAAGTTGCATCACGTTCTCCTGCATGCCGGTTCCATGGCACCCGCACGTTTGGGAGCAACCGCGGCACGTCTGGCCCTCAGCCAATGGCATCCCACCTCGTGGAGCAGGGAAAGCGGCGCATTCGGGAGCCGGCCACACCCGTGTTGGGCCGGACGGGACGGCGCTACCTGGAATGCGGACGTCCGGCGAGCATCATCCGCCCACCTCGTCCATCTCCGGGTGGCTGGGATCGACGCGCCACTCCTCGTCGGGCTCCACGGGCAGCACGGCACCGTCCGGTAGGTGAAGGTCGTAATGCTGTCCGTCGGCTCCTAGCACGAGGAGATGGTCCGGGTCGTCCCGGTGCTCGCCGACGACGGCAAAGACGGAAGTAGGCATGGCGGGGGCTCCCGGGAACGCGGTCGGCCGTTCCATGGCGCTTCCCACGCAGAGCCGGTGCCAGCGCGATGCACTCGGTCGCGCGCCTCACGCTCCCGAGGTTGACGAATCGGGAAGGCACGACGGATATCCATGGGAGCAGACCGAGCAGGTTAGGGGAAGCGGTATCTCGGTCGCTGCTTCCGCAGACGCAGGCGCGGCGGGGTAGTTGACTACCCCACCGCGCTTCAACTCATTAACCCAGCGTAGATCAGTAGGGATAAATCCCCAAGGACATGCCGTCGAGCACGTTCCACATCGGGAGAAAGGTGTCCCAGGCGTAGTAGCCGTAGCTGCCGGTGGCTGGATCCGACACGTAGACCCCGCCCGCGTCGTAGCCGTAGGCCACCACCACGTGCTCCCCTGCGGCGACGGTGTACTCCCCCGCGTCGGTGAGAGTCACCGCGGTGTCGCCCCAGAAACCGAGCCAGACCAGGGTCGGTACGCCCCGGTCGAGGCGATCTGTTAGGGCCGCGGCGTCACCCCCACCGTAAAAGATGTCGGCCGCGAAGCCGTTGGCGTTCAGAACCGGCGCGAGTGCCTCCGGGTAGATTCCGTAATCGTCGGTGTTGCCCCACCAGCCGTCGATGTTCCCTCGGTAGCCCCAGTGCGGATTCGGAGACTGTGGCACGTTCTCCCAGAAGGTCCACTCCGGCACGCCGGCACCGAACGCGCTGGTAGCAATGAAGGCCGAGGCATACTCGCAGCTCAGGTTGCGCTGCTGGACGTACGTGCTGACGCCGGGCACGAAGACGCCGGAGGGCGCCTCGGCTCCCTTCTCCGCCCCGTTGTCGCGGGAGGGCGGGATCAGCAGGCGTTGCCCGACCCGAAGGTCGTTCGGATCGTCCAGGCCGTTGAACGAGGCCACCGCCTCCGGCGCCAGGTCGAACTTCGCCCCCAGGGTGCCGAGGGTGTCACCCGACTCGACCACGTGGGCCGTCGCCACAAAGGGGCTCGTGCCCTCCGGTTGGGCCGCCATCACGGCCGCATCACCAGGGGTCTGGCCTGGGTCGGGGATGACCAGGACCTCGCCTGGGGTGAGGTTGGCAGGGTCGTTCACCCAGCTCGCGGCCAAAATCGCGGCCGGATCGACTCCAAACGTGGCCGCGACGGCATCGACCGAGTCACCCGGCTGAACCACGTAGCGCTGCTGGGCGAGGGTCGTTGTCGCACCAGCAAGCACCAGCAGAAGCGCGAGACCAGCGGCGGCGAGCCTGCGCCGCATCCCAAACCGGCGAGCAGGCACGCTCTGACGACCGCCGGAGCGTTCTGAAGGGGTTCCGCTCGCCGCGGCGCGGTCGCGGTGGAGGCGACGAACTGCGTCGCGGTGCGCCGGTGTGCCCCGGCCGACCGCGACCACCGGTCCCATCAGCGCCGTTCGACCGGAGACACGGCCGGCGGTGATCGAGCCCGCGGGGGCCAGGGACTCCCCCCGATGATCTCCGATCACTGCCCGCAACTCTGTGACCCGGTGGACCGTTCGCTCTGCGTAGAGAGCAATAAGGTCGCCGGGAGCCGACACGCGAGGCGCGGGTAGCCGGGTCCCCGCCTTCGCCTCGACGAGATCCTCCGCCACTGCCCTGGAAGCCTCGTCCGACGAGCCGCCCTCGGGCGCCGGCTGGTCGTCTGGAAGCATGGTCATCTCACGTCCCTCGCCCTGTGCCGGTGGCGCGGAGCGGGCGCCCACGGCGCCGCGCCACCTGTACGTACATCGTTGGCCAGCATAGCAAGCGGGGCTGGAGGGCGCAAGGGGAGTGAGGCTGCGGGGCCGGCGGCCCTGTTCCAGTGAGATGTTTGACGACCGTCTCCGCACCCCCCTATGATCGGGACGTCCAGGACGAAACCGCCGTTTGCGGTGCCTCTGCGCCGCCCCCTGCTCGGGAGAGTGAGGAACCGTGGTTGGGCGGCGAATCGCGGGACTGAGCTACGAGGTGATGGAGCCCAGTCTGGTCCCGAATCACCTAATTAACCCCGTGAGCGGGTTTTGACTCCAGGTCCACGGACCTCCACCATGGACGGTGCTTCGAGCCGACCCGTGGAGGTGCCCCGTGGACCTGGAGGAGTGCATTATCGCCGTCTACTGCCTGCTCG
>JALYMD010000424.1 GCA_030773875.1 Chloroflexota bacterium
ACCCAGACCAGCTCCATCCGCGGCAACCGATCTTGGAGCGCCACCAGCAGCGGCTTGGCCCCTTCGGCGTCGGTTTCGTCGGCCGGCCCGACCCGGGCGTTCAGGACCAGCCCACCCGTGTCGACCAGGAGGTGCCGCTTGCGGCCCGTGACCTTCTTGCCCGCGTCATAGCCGCGGGGCCCCCCCTTTCCGTGGTCTTCGCCGACTGGCTGTCCAGGATCGCCGCGCTGGGGGTGGGCGCTCGCCCGGCCGTGATCCGGACCTGTTCCCGCAGGGCGGCATTGATGGCCTCCCAGGTCCCGTCGCGGCGCCAGCGGTGGAAGTCGTCGTAGACGGTGTGCCACGGCGGTAAATCGTGCGGCAGCGCCCGCCACGGGACCCCGTTGCGCAGGACGGAGAGGATCGCGTCGACGATCTCGCGCCGCGCGTGCTTCGCCGGGCGTCCCCCCGGCTTCGGGTGCGGAACGAGTGGTCCCAGGATCGTCCACTCGGCCTCGGTCAGGTCAGAGGGATAGGCTCGTCGGGGCATCGCGGGACTCCGATCTGCGCTAGACTGCCGGCTATCATCACCAATCTACCCCTTTCCAGACACCCTCTCAGACGGGCGAACCAGCCGCCCACCAGCCAGATCCCAGCCGCCGCGCCCAGCCCGACTCCCAGGCTGATGAGCAACTCAGCCGGCGGCACCACCGACGCGGGGGCTTCGGGTTCGACGTGGGGCGGCAAGATGAGGCGGGGGGTGGCATCCGCTGCCGGAATCCCGCCGGTCCTGTCACTAGAGGAGGGAGTGGCTGCTGGCGTCTCGATCGTGAAGGTCACGCTGCCCTCCGTGCGGTGACCATCGACGAAGGACCGCGTCAGCCAGCGAACGGTGTAACCGCCATCACCCAGATCCGGTCGCAGAGAGACGGTGACCCAGCGACGCTCCGGGTCACTCAAATCCACCGCGCTGTTCCCCTGGTCAACGCGGGTTCCAGCCGCATCCACCACGGTGAGCACCGTGAAGATCGGGTTGGCCTCTTCGCTGAAGTGCACCTTGACGACCTTTGGAGCTGTCGCCACGACGGTTCCCATCGCCGGGACCGCCGCATCAGGCTCCGCGTGGGCAGCGGCCGATCGGGGTCCGGCCACCACGCTCAAGCTCAGGAGGAGGACCAGCAGGACCGGCGAGACCCAGAGGCGCGGCGACCGACCCACCTCCCACGTGAGCTGGGGTCGTCGTTCAAGGGGCATCGGTGGCGACCACCACGGGAGCCGCCACTGCCCGTCGTTGACTCCAGACCAGGGCTGCCACCCCGACCCCGATGCCCAGGACGCCAGCAGCAAGGCCGCCGAGACCGAGCATCCGGGCCGTGGCGAGATCATCCTCTGCCGCGTCAATGCGCTGCGCCGGCACGTCTTCGCTCGGCAACGGCACCGGGAACTGCACGGCGCTGATCGGCTCGACCGGGGTGAAGGTCGTCGGTGAGGAGATGAAGGATTCGTCGATGGCCTGCCCGTCGATCTGGCCGAAGATGCGAAAGGTGTAGTCGCCCACCGCCGTCGGGAAAAAGAGGGCCTGGTAGGTGCCGGGCGTCGGCTGGGGCACCAGCGCCAGGGGCATCGTCTTGCCGTCTTTGCTTACCTCGGCCTGGAGGCTGGCAGCCAGCCCTTCCACCGGCCCGCCGCCGCTCCCGTAGCGGTTCGCCGCGAGGAAGAGCCCGTTCTGCTGTCCCAGGTACGCCGGCTCGTTGAGGAACCCGACCTCCAGGGCGTAGGTCCCGTTGGCGACATCTCGCAGCTCGTGCGCGGCCATCACTTCAGGCAGCAGCGCTAGGAGCAACGCGGCCACGCCGGCAAGCGCGACCCGGTGCACGATCCCTTGCATGAGCAGATCTTCCAGGGGCGGCCCTCGCCTCGGGCGGGAGCAGCCCCAGCGGTTCATACGGCTTCGCCTGGGGCGGCGAGCCTTTCCGATCAGGTGGTTGTCGGTGTGGCGGCCTTGTGTGTCGACGTTTGGGTCAGGTAGAGGGTCACCCGCGTGGCGTCCCCCTCCGGATGCAGTACCGCGACACCCGGGCGGCCAGATGGGCCCTGTGCCCCCACCCCGACGATCAGGTCCTCTCCCAGCATCGGGCCGCCGATATCGCCGCAGGCGATGGGGGTCTGCAACTCCTCATCGCTGGCGTACACCGCGATTGCGTGCTCGCCACCGATAATGTCGGCCAGCACGGCGTCGATGGAGGAGACACTCAGATCCACTTCGAGGGCCGACGGAGCCCCCGCGATCTGGATCTCCGGCACGGGATCACCGTCCGCCGTCGTCTCGGCGCCGACACCGGTCAGGCGAAAGGCCACCGGGCCGAGAGCGTCACACGTTCCTAGGGCCTGTCGGCAAAATCGCCTACACTCGGCCGGATGGAACGCCATGTCTTGACGGACGCCCAGTGGGAGACGTTGCGGCCGCTGCTCCCGCCGCCCCCGGTTGGCCGCGGCCGACCGCGGAACGACG
>JALYMD010000425.1 GCA_030773875.1 Chloroflexota bacterium
TCATGCCCGGGGCCGTTGCTGTGCTCGCCGGAGAGGAGGGACCATCTCGGCGGTGCGCGGACGGGGCCGACCGTATCCTTCCCGGAGAATGTCTTTTGGCGGATGTGCGAGACCATCATCCGCTTCCTTCCCGAGACCTCTCGATGGCGATCGTCCAGGGCCCGCCATCGGCTTCGACGGCAAACCGGTAGTCACCTGGGTCGTCGATCGCGATCCCCACCTCCCCGTCCCAGGGGCCGATCTCGTCGATGAGCGGCCGGCGCTCCCCGGCCGGATGCTCGAGCCAAACGATGAGGCTCCCGTCGCCGTGGTAGGCCACGACGACGCCAACAGGCCCGCGGTCCATTCGCAACCGGTCGGTCACCCCGTCACCACTGCCCCGGAAGGTGATGTCTTCAGGCAGGGCAGAGGGAGAGGAGACCGGGGCCGGGGATGCCGCTGGGGTCGCTTGAGGCGTGGCGTCCACCCGGTTTTGGAGCGCGACGGTTGCCGGGGGGGCACCGATCGGGGTCGGCTGCATCGCGATCGTGGGCGGCGCCGGGATTACGGCTGGGCGCCCTGACCAGAGCACGAGCGCGAGGAGGGCCAGGGCCGGTAGCAGCCCCGCTCTGAGCCACATCGGTCGCCGCACGGGTCCCTCCGGTCACTCGCGTACCAGTGGATGTTCCCTCGCCGACTCAGGGGTTGGCCCGGGGCCGTCGCCGGTTTCGCTCACCGTGTCGCGGCGAAGAAGACGACCACAAGCAGGAACACGACGAGGACGCCAACGAGGAGCGCAACCTCCAGCACCCCCATCGAGCGCTCAACGTCCCGGTCGAGGATGCCGTCGCGGTCGTCGGGCGTCGTCTCATTGCCCCGCATGTGGTCTCCCATGATTGTCGCCTCATCGCATGCACGGTGATGCTGACCGAGTTCCTTCTGGATCGCGTAGCAAGCACCACGCCACGTCGGGCATGGGGAGCGGTCTCGGAGTAACACCCGTGGCCGTTTCGTGCGCGCGGTTCGATTAAGCAGGCCGATTAAGCCTGTCAGCAGATGTGTTGGTCGGGCTGGAAGCACATCCTGGCAGCATGCCGGTCGGATCTCGTCCCGCCGGTGTCGGTCCCCAGCACCTGCGGCAGGTCGTTGTTGCGATGGGGATACCTCCCGGGCAGTCGCGCGGATGCACGGGAACGACGAATCACTCCCACGGTCGTCCGGATGCAGGATTCAATGAGGAGGAAAGCATGAGTCGGAATGCCAACAGGTTCTTTGCTGTCATGTCGCTTGCCCTGGCGCTCGCCAGCGGCGTGGTTGTGGCGGGCGCCCAGCCCGAGGCAACGCTGGATTCCGGTGTCCTCGGCGTGACACGGGCCGAGATCGAGGCCGAGTGGGGCCGGGCAACCAAGCCGATCGACGTCCCCGGTCATCCGATCTACGACGAAACCTACGCCTACCCCGGCAAGGATGGCACTCTGTTCGTGACCTACCACGATCTCAACGGCGAAGATGTCGCCGTCTACATCGAGTTCGCCTGGAGCGGTGAAGGCGCCACTGAACAGGGGGCACAGGCTGTCGGCAAAGGCCTTCTCCCGGCCGACTCCAAGCTGACAGAGTTCTACGTCGCGCCCCCGACCTCCACCGGACCCATCGCCCTCGTCACTCACCGGTACGAGAGCGATGCCCTCGGCGCCAATCCCGCGCTGCCCCCAGACATTCTCGTGGTCTACCAGGAACAAGGGGCGATCCTGCGTCTCCCGGCAGCACACGCGTCGAGGCGGTGAGCATCATGATCCGCGAGAGGACCCAGCTTACCGGGTAACGCGCGTCGATGCGTGTGCGTCCCGTCCCTTCGGCCGCATCCTGCCTGCCGCGCCAAGTCAGAATTGCGCGATGGTGACCCATGGGTCGCCATCGCACAGGAATGGGTGTATGAACGCCGGCATGCGTCGGGCTTCCGTCCGATAGGAGCTGCAACCGGTCGGTCACCGAGACTCGTTCCGCCACCGTATCCTCGGTCAGGGGTGCCACGTTACGCCCGACCTGTGCTGAGGCAGGGGCACATAATCCGTAATGGACCGGCAGGTTCTGGTTGAAAACCCATCGGTTACGCTGGTTCGACCCTCCGGCGGCTGCGTCATACGGGCCGATCCTCGGCCCGTATG
>JALYMD010000426.1 GCA_030773875.1 Chloroflexota bacterium
ACCGCCGTTGCCACCGCGGAGCCGACCGCCGTTGCCACCGCGGAGCCGACCGCCGTTGCCACCGCGGAGCCGACCGCCGTTGCCACCGCGGAGCCGACCGCCGTTGCCACCGAAGAGCCGAATGTCATCGAGCCTGAGGAGCCGAACGTCATCGAGCCCGAGGAGCCGAACGTCATCGAGCCCGAGGAGCCCGAGGAGCCTACTGTCATTCCGCCCGCAGGGTAGCCCCGGCGTACACGGAGCCTGCCTTTGTTTCCCAGTCGACCCACTGTCGACCCACTTGTGACGTATCACGGTGCACTTGCTGGGCAAAGCTGCTTGAGCTTGATGCGAGCGGCGGGGGTGGGGAACTGCCAAGCGAGCGGGACCGCTTGGGCGCTGGGGGCCCTCGTCCACGCTGCTGTCTCGTGTCTCAGGGTGTCGATGCCGCCAATGCGCCAGTCCAGGCACTGTTTGCTCAGAGCGGCGAACTCCATGTCGATCGCGTTGAGCCACGACCCGCGCTTGGGTGTTTCGTGGGACTCGAGCCGCCGCGCCAGACGGCGCCCTCCAGTCGGCAGGAAGGTCTCGTCCAGTGCCACCTCCGTGTACGTGCTGAGATGAGATGATCGAGAGCGACGAGGATCGCGACGGTACGGGGGTAGAATTGGCCCACCAGCTGGCGCCGCCTGGTGACCTGCCTGTGTCGCCAGCCGCGCAGCGGCTCGACGGAGCCGCAGATGTTGGCGCTGCGGTGGCGCTGGTTCCCACCGTCATGCCGGACTTGGTCGGGAAGCCCCCGCGATTCTCACCCCGCTCCAGGCCCTTGTCCGCTCCGTCAGTCGCGACCAGGGGTGACAAACGGGCAGATTCGGCTATACTGCGACGAGTGGGTCGGAGGGCGGCCCATGTGCACGCACTTCTCGGGAGGGGAAGGGTACAGATGCGGAAGGTAGCGGTCCTATTGGCGCGGGTATTGGCCATGTTCATCATGGTCCTAGCGTTCGCGAGCACCACGGGATTTTCGGCCCGGGCTCAGGCTGAGGTTTGCGTCGACAGCAGATTCGCGGTGTTCGATGACAATGAAGATGGGGTGCTCAGCTCAGACGAGCTCGTGGCTATCGGGGTCCCTCAGGCCACGATTGACGCTCTTGGCAACGTGACCCTCGTCCTCGGCGAGTGCGAGGAGACGAACATCGACATCGACCAGGGCGAGGGCGGCCAGGACGTCGAGGTCGATACCGGCGAAGGCACGGTCATCGACATCGACCAGGACGGCTGCCCGGACGAGACCGATGACACCGGCGCTGTGATCGACATCGACCAGGGCAACTGCGACACCGATACGGATACGGACACCGATACGGATACGGACACGGATACCGACACGGACACGGATACGGACACCGATACGGACACGGACACGGACACCGATACGGACACGGATACGGGCACTGACACCACTACGGGGGGCACCACCACGGGTGGCACCACTCTCCCCAGCACCGGCAGCGGACAGGCGTCCGGCGGCAATGGTGAAGTGGTCTTCCTGCTCGGCTCGCTGGCTGTCGTGGTCGCCGGTATGGCCTTCGGCCTGCGGCGCCGGATCGCCTAGCGATTCCGCCTCGTCTCCGGCTGGACACCCGTAGGGGATGAGCGTGATGCCCCGGCCAGATGGCCGGGGCATCGCTGTTCCTGCTCTACCTCAAGGACGCGCACCCGCTCATAGAGCGCTGCGACCGACGAGCTGTTTCTGGAAACCATCTGCCGGACGGTCTTCCGATCCCTGCCTCACGGACTCAAATCGACATCAATGTCCATCGCGGCCACGCTCGCTGTGTAGGATGTCGTCTCCGCCTGTGAGCCAATATGCTCGGTGGCCCCAAGGGTCTCGTTCATCTTGAGGCTGCTCCGTCATACGAGTATTCAAGCCCGCGCCGGCGCACAAGGTCTGCAACGAGACGCGACCCCGCCTGACGTGGTGAGTGAGCTACCGGTGGAGCGACCACGGGTAACGGCGGCCGTGCGCGTCGTTGCGCGCCGGATCGCATGGAGTAGACCATTGGGCGTGGAGCGGGCATGGACATCGACCCGGCGGGCCCGCCTCATCCCGCTCCTGTTGTTCGCTTCCGCGCTCCTGTTGTACATCCCCCGGCTGGAGATCCCGTCGCGGTACCTCTTTGACGAGATCATCCATGCGTACACGGCCGGTCAGTACGTCAACGGCAACCCGGACGCGTACCTATGGGATGCTCCCTGCTCGGTCGGCAAAAGCGACGAAAAG
>JALYMD010000427.1 GCA_030773875.1 Chloroflexota bacterium
CGGCGTCGGAGCCGGCGTTCGGCTCGGTCAGGCCGAAGGTAGCGATCTTCTCGCCCTGCGCCTGCGGGACGAGCCAGCGCTGCTTCTGCTCCTCCGTCGCCCACTGGAGCAGCGCCAGGCTGTTGAGCCCGACGTGGACGCTCATGATCACGCGCAGGAACGTGTCGACGTACTCCAGCTCCTCGCAGGCGAGGGCGAGGCTGACGTAGTCAAAGCCGGAGCCGCCGTACTGCTCGGGGATCGGCAGGCCAAGGATGCCCAACTCCCCCATCTTGGTCAGGACCTCGCGGTGGAAGTCGCCCTTCGCGTCCCACTCCTGGATGTACGGGGCAACCTCCCGCGAGGCGAACTCCCGCACCATGTCCCGGACCTGAACCTGCTCCTCGGTCAGCTCGAAGTTCATCTCGCCCCGTACCCTTCGCCGTTCGGCGCCGATGGCCTCCCGGCCGCCCGTCCGCGTATCGATGAACGCGATAATCCATCAAGTATAGGTGAGCCTGCGGAGTGGTCACAAGCGGACCCGGAGAACCAAAAGCGGCGCCACCCACCATACGAACGCTCCTCCTGACCCTAGATTGGCAGAATCAGCCGCCTTGCTCCACGGCCTGTTGCTGAGGAGGCACTTCGTCAGGAAGACGCCGGGGACCCCGCACGAGGTCGCCGCTCACGATCCGCTCGATACCGCCCTCCCCGTCGAGCAGCAGCGACCCGTCATCGTCGATACCCAGCATCACGCCACGCCGACGGCGACCGGCCACCTCGACCACGACCGCCTCGCCACGCAGCGCCGCCCGGCTTCGCCACGCCGCCAGAGCCGCGGTTCCCCCGTCCCCTCGCCAGATTTGGTATGCGGCGTCAAGCCGGTGGAGGGTCTGCCGCAGGAGGGTCTCTCGATCCCAGGTGACGCCCGTGGCTACGGCGAGGCTCGTCGCACCCGGGGGAAGGTCCTCGGGATCGACGTTGACGTTGACGCCTACGCCGAGGATTGCCCTCGGCAACTGACCGGCGGCCGACCGCGCAACGAGAAGGATGCCGCCAACCTTCTGCTCATCGAGCCAGAGATCGTTGGGCCACTTGAGCTGAACGGACAGAACCTCGCCCGTCACCGCCTCGATGGCCTCCGCTACGGCCACCCCGGCGGCCAGCGGGAGGGTGGATAGGCGGTCCAGAGGCGCGGCTGGCCGGAGCAGCACCGACAGAAGGAGGCTCGTCCCCGACGGCGCCTGCCAGACCCGGCCGGACCTGCCTCGCCCCGCCTTCTGGTACTCCGCGACGACGACCGTTCCTTCCGGAGCGCCGGCATCGGCGAGCGCGGCGACCTCGTCCATGGTGCTGCCGACCATGCCGAGCCGGACCACTTGCTGGCCAATGACCGGGCCGCTCACGACCCGTCGGTGTCCCCATCGCTCCCACCAGCCGGGACATCCCGCAGCTCTGGGGCGACGCCTCCTTCGCCCTCAGCGACCGCCGGCTGCAGCTTGGTCACCCGGAGGCGGCGGACGCGATGGCGCTCCACCGACAAGATCTCCACCTCCACGCCCTCGGCGGCGAGCCGATCTCCCTCCCGGGGCAACCGGCCCAGGTGCGTCTGCACGAACCCACCGAGCGTGTCGTAGTCGGCGTCGGGATCGAAGGTCACTTCCAGCGAGTCCTCGACGTCCTCAAGCGCCAGGCGCCCATCGGCCAGCAACTCGGAGGGGCCCACCAGTTCGAACAGCGGCGTCTCGACGTCGTACTCGTCCTGAATCTCGCCGACAATCTCCTCCAGGATGTCCTCAATCGTCACCAAGCCGGCGGTGCCACCGTACTCGTCCGCCACGATCGCGATATGCACCTTTGCCCGCTGCAACTCCTTCAGGAGATCGTCGATTCGCTTGGACTCGGGGACGACATATGGTGGTCGGATCAGAGTGGCGAGTGGCAGCGCTTCCGTCGGCCCCATGACAAAGGGCAGCAGATCTTTGGCGTAGAGCACCCCAAGAATCTGGTCGATGGACTCCTGATAGACCGGCAACCGTGAGTGACCGGCGCCGACAATCGTCTCGATCAGGTCAGCAGGCGAAACGGAACGTTCGACAGCCACGATGTCGACCCGCGGGACCATGATCTCCCGAACCGTGACCTCCTCCAGGTGAAGAACCCCGTCGATCATCTCCCGTTCGTCAGCCTCGATGATGCCGTCGTCCTGGTCCGGCAGGGTAATGGTCCGAAGCTCTTCCTCACTGCCCGAGGGCGGAAAAGGCTGGGCGGGTGCTGGCAGGAGCCGGGCGAGCAGGTTGGCAACCCCTTCCACTACGAGCATTAGGGGCCGCACGAGGAGATCGAAGGCGCCAGCAAGCCAGACCAGGAAGCCGAGGGAGCGGTCGGGCCGGTAGCGGGCGAGCGCCCTGGGTACCGCCTGGCCCAGCAACAGAAATCCAAGCACAGCGACGAGCAGTGTCAGGGCGCGACCAAAGGCTCCCATCTCCTCCTGGAGCGCGGTGGTCAAGAGGTTGGTGGCCACGACCACGGCGAGGACTTGGACAAGGAGTAACGAAGCCGCGAGAGAGCGCCGGGGGTCGAGCAATGCGCGGACCGACCTCGACTCGGATTCCTCGTCCGCGATTTGCCGCAGGCGTTGGCGGCTGATCAGCCCGGTCATGGTCTCGACAGTCGCAGCGATCGTGAGCACGATGAGCGCTGCCGCGGCCAGAAGAAGCTGGCCCAGAGTATCGCCGCTCACCGCCAGCCACCCCTTCGATCACGCCCCATCAGGTGCGGGATGATTCGGGGACCGGGTGCTGCCCAGGTGGCGGAACACCCACTCCGCCCGGTGCGTCCGGTTGCCTGGCCTCGTCGTTCCACCGGCATCGACCTACGCTGGTTCGACCGTTCGATCAGGTGAACAGCACGCTAATACTAAGGTCCTTATGAATCCGCATGATCGCCTCCGCAAGCAATGGGGCCACGGTCACCGTCTCTACTTTGCCCTCAGGCATACCGGTAGGCAGCGGC
>JALYMD010000428.1 GCA_030773875.1 Chloroflexota bacterium
CGAGCAGGCAGTAGACGGCGATAATGCACTCCTCCAGGTCCACGGGGCACCTCCACGGGTCGGCTCGAAGCACCGTCCATGGTGGAGGTCCGTGGACCTGGAGTCAAAACCCGCTCACGGGGTTAACTCGCATACGCGTAGGAGGCGTCTTGCAACTGAAACCAAACCAACGTCGGCGCGAGTCCTCGTGACGTCGTTGATCACGCCGTCCACCACTTCGATGGCGAGTGCCTGCCGATTATTGGGCGTCATGCCAACTACCTTGTATCACCACCACCCGTCCAGATGCGATCAGGGAAGTGAAAGGATCAGAGCTTCCCGCGCGACTCTGAACCGGCCAGCGCGCGAGGAATTACGGCTAGCCACCTGGTTCGTTCGAGTAATGTGCCGCCGTCTTGAATCTCGGACCATCGTCTTGATCGCGGTCGCTGAACCACCTAGAGCCGCTCCAGACCGACCCGGGGAAGCAACTGCTGTACGCCGACGTCAATTGGATGAAAGCAACAGGAGCAACCAACCTATGGCGGTGGCCCTTCGATTGTCATCGATGTTGGATTGTTAAAACGTGTTCGGGCATCACTTGAGGCCAGAGAGCTTCTTCAACGTCCGACCGCTTGGCACGCTCGACCAACTCCCGCTTTGAAGCAACTGGTCAGGTTCGCCCTTCCTGGTCCACGCTCGTCAACACCAAAGGCTCCGTGTAGGCCGGTCCGTTCGCGGCGTTCCACTCCCGGACGACACGCAGCGCTTCGTCCTCGCTACCGTAGGTGCCAACGAGGTTGCGCGTGCGCATATTGTAAAGGTCGTAGACAGCGTTCATCTTTGTCCCTGGCGAGTCTTCTGCCACACGGCTCCCATTGGATAACCGCGTCGAGAAGTAGCCTGAGCGCCTGGCAGCCGTCTCAAATTACTTCAGACCGGTTCGAGAGGTTGGTGGGGCGATTGCGGGAGTTCGACGTGGATGGAGTCGCCGGGGTGGACGTCGCCGCTGACGAGGACGATGGCCATGATGCCGGCTTTGCGGACGAGGTTGCCGTGCTCGTCGCGGTCGAGGGTTGCGGCCATGAGGCCGGGTTGGATCTGGTTCAGTTGGGCGCAGGGGTTGCGCAGGCCGGTCACTTCGACGATGGCGGCGTCGCCGAGGTGGAGCCGGGCGCCGACGGGGAGCGCGAGCAGGTCGAGGCCGCGGGTGGTGATGTTCTCGCCCATTTGGCCGGCCGCGACGGCGAAGCCGGCGGCCAGGAGTTCGTCGTGCAGCTCGGCGTGGATGAGGTGGACCTGGCGCAGGTTGGGCTGGCTGGGGTCGCGGGCGACCCGGGAGCGGTGCTTGACCGTCTCGCCCAGGTGGACGTCGCCCTCGACGCCGAGGCCGGCGAGGAGCCGGATGCCGTCCTGATTCGGCTTGATCAGCGTGTGGGTCGCGCTGCGACTCACCGCCGTCACCACTCCGTCCAACGCACGCGTTCCCTTCTGCCCTGACGGACCGGGCCGGGATCATCGGCGGTGCAGGTCCCATCGGCGCCGTCATTCTGCTCCGTCCGGGCGCTCTGCGCAATCGCGATGGCGTCCGCAACGCGGGAGTCTTGGAGCCGGTGCGAGCGGGCGCGCCGCACGGCGGGCTTGGCCTCGCCGGGGAGCCGGGGTTCGGCCGGGGTGGGGCGGATGCCGGACTCTCCGGGTGGCTGTGTCCGGCTGCTGAGTTAATCGGCTTCGAGGGCCGCAGTTTCGCAGGGGCGGCTGCGAATGGGCGGGGCTGCATGGTGGCGGCGGCGTCGCGGTCCGGGACGCGGAGGGCGAGGAGGGCGCCGATGGCGGCGAAACCGGCGGCGGCGAGGAAGGCGGCGCGGTAGGCAGCCAGCTGGGGAACCTCGGCTCCCGTCGCGTCGCGGTGCTCGGGGCCGACGAGGGCGAGGACGCTGCTCAAGGCGGCGACGCCGAGGGCGGCTCCAAGCTGGCGCTGGACGCTGGTGAACATCGTCGCCCGCCCGGTGTCCTCCCGGGAGATGGTGGCGAGGCTGGCCGCCTGGTTGGGGAGGAAGATGTAGGCCATGCCGACGCCGAGCAGGAACATCAGGAGCCGGACGAGCCACGGGTTGGTGGTCAGGCCGACCAGGCTGAGGAGGAGCATGACGGTCCCGATGATGGTCATGCCGGCCACCATCAGGCGGCGGGGGCCGATCCGCGGGTAGAGCCGGGCCACCACCTGGGTCGAGGCGACGACGCCGAGGGCTTCGGGAAAGGTGGTCAGGCCGGAGGCGAGGGGAGAGGCGCCGCGCGCCTCCTGGAGGAAGAGCGGGACGAGGAAGAGGACGCCGATGAAGCCGGCGGTGGCGAAGAGCGACACCAGGAGGGTCGTGCGAAAGAGCTGGTTCCCGAGCAGCCGGAGCTGGACCATGGGCGCGGCGACGCGCAGCTCGACCGCCACGAAGGCGGCGAGGAGAAGGATGCCCGCGAGGGCACAGAGGAGGATGACGGGCGAGTCCCAGCCGCGGGCCGGTCCCTCGCTCAGCGCGTACATCAGGAGGCCGAGGCCACTTCCGGCGAGCAGGAAGCCGGGTAGGTCGAAGCGTCCCGCGGCGGGCTCCCGGTGTTCGTGAAGAAAGAGGAGGCCGAACGCGAGCGCGGCGAGCCCGACGGGGATGTTGACGTAGAAGGCCCAGCGCCACGAGAGGCGCTCGATCAGGAGGCCGCCGAGGACGGGACCCGAGGCGGGGCCGAGGATGAGCGCGAACATGAGGATGCGCGACACCCGAACTCGCTCCTCCGGCGGGAAGGCGCGGTAGAGCATGGCCATGCCGACGGGGGTGAGCAGTCCGCCGCCGGCGCCCTGGAGGACCCGGAAGGCGATCAGTTGGTTCAGGCTCTGGGCCAGGCCGCAGAGTGCGGAGGCGACGGTGAAGATGCCCAGCGCGACGAGGAAGATGCGCTTGGTGCCGAAGCGGTCGCCGAGCCAGCCGGAGACGGGGATGAAGGCGGCGAGGCTGACGAGGTAGCCGATTACCACCGCCTCGATCGAGGCGGGTGTGACGTTGAACTCGCGGCCGAGGGTGGCGAGGGCGACGTTGACGATCGTCGAGTCGAGGGAACTCATGAGCATGGCCGAGACGTAGACGATTGCCACGACCACTTTCTGGTTCATCTGGAGACGAGGCACGGGTCTCTTCCATAGCGGGGGAGGGGCAGGGCGAACCGTCGTGAGGTCGCCGCAACGATACCACGCGTCAGCCGGCCTCCCGGCGGGGAACGCGACATCGAGGGGTTGGTCGGCTGGCTTGTCGGGCTTTGCCAGGACTGCACCGAAGGTCGGTGTCCACACCGAGTGCCTCACCTACAGCTGGGACGAAGGCTATCCCCATTAAGGTTTTCACCACCTCAATGCGATTGCCGGAATTAGTGCTTTTGGGTGATGTGGTCCTCTGAGGAGCCCCGTATGCTGACGCGACGCTCACAGTAGACAGTGGAACCCCGCGTGCCGGGCCCCGCCCACCGGGATTGCCGGCAAAGCCTGGTCTGGAGGTTCGACGTGGAACCGCCCCCCGAGACCCTGGTTCGCCCCGTCGTGTCCTCACCGTCGTGGGGGTCGCGGGGCAGCCCGCGGCTGGCTGGGATTGCCGGAACCGCGCTGCGGCTGGCGAGTGGCGCGCTGGAAAACCGTCTCAGCCTCAGGGTGGCAGGTCTGAGCCAGCGGTTGGATTGGGCAACACGAGCTCGTCAACCGAAGCACCCTGCCAGCGCGTTCAAGCAGGAGCGAACGCTCGTCGTGGGGGCCGGCAACGGAGGACGGCTGCTCGTCCACGAGATGCACGACAACCCGTCTTGGGGATTCCACCCGGTCGCCTTCGTGGACGATCGCTGGCGCCGGGCCGGAACCCGGGTCGCTGGGCTCCCAGTGCTTGGGCAGACCTCACAGATTCCTGCCATCGTGCAGCGGGAGGAAATTGAGGTCGTCGTGATCGCCATTCCCTCCGCCGCCGGAGTGGCAATGACGCGGATCGCCGAATGCGCGCGGCAGTCATCAGCCCGGGTGCTGGCGATGCCTCCCATCGGGGCCCTGCTGCGGGGCGAGGCAACCCCGGCCATGCTGCGCCGGATCGATATCGGCGAGGTGCTCGGGCGCCCGGCGATCGTTCCGGACATCGAGCGATGTCAGCAGTTCCTCGCTGGAATGCGGATCCTGGTGACAGGGGCGGCTGGCTCGATTAGGCAAGAGGTGACGCGCCAGATTGCCCAGCTCTCCCCAGCTCAGGTGATCGCCGTCGATATCTACTAGAGCGGCCTCTTCGATGTCCAGCAGGAGCTGAGGCCGCTGCTTGGGCGCGACTTCCAGCCCGTCGTCGCGTCGGTGACGAATGTGCGCCGGGTGGAGACCATCTTCGCGCGCTACCGGCCCGACGTGGTGTTCCATGCCGCGGCGTACAAGCATGTGCCGCTGATGGAGGAGCACCCCGAAGAAGCTGTGGTGACCAATGCCATCGGGACGTACAACGTGGCTCGCGCGGCGGCTGCCGCAGGGGTAAGCCGCTTTGTCCTGGTCTCGACGGATAAGGCCGTCCAGCCATCGAGCGTGATGGGCGCGACGAAGCGCGTCGCTGAACTGGCTGTGAAGACCGTGGCGCACGAGACAGGGCTCTCCGCGTGCTGTGTCCGGTTCGGGAACGTGCTCGGCAGTCGCGGCAGCGTGCTTCCGACATTCGAGCGACAGATCGACGCCGGCGGGCCAGTGACCGTGACGCATCCGGAGATGCGCCGGTTCTTCATGACCATCCCAGAGGCGGCGCATCTCATCATCCAGGCCGGAGCGTTCGGGGACGGTGACGCGATCTACATGCTGGACATGGGCGAGGAAGTGCCGATTGTGGCACTGGCGGAACGGATGATCCGCCTCCGCGGGTTACGGGTCGGTCGTGACATCGAAATCGTCTTCAGCGGCCTTCGTCCCGGCGAGAAGCTCCGCGAAGACCTGGCACTGGTGACGGAGATGGCTCAGCCGACGGCCCATCCGAAGATCCACCGCCTCGTCGAGCCAGCCCGCTGCCTCTTGAAGGTGGCGATGATGATGCCAGGGGCGCTCCAACAACTTGAGCGGGTGACCGAGGAGGGCACCATCGACGGGATCCGGGCGCTCCTCTTCCGCCTCATCACCGCCGGCGAGATCGAACCGGGCCAACCGTCGATGATGGACGCCGCAGAAGTCGCTATCTAACACGGAACGATCTCCCCAGCCGAGGGAGAACACGGGGCCGGCCAACTCGAAGACCGTCCTCGGCCGCCTTCGGGCGCCACCGTTTCGCCGAGCGTGCGAGCAGGATTTCTTGTCGATGACCGATAGGTTGTCCTTACCGATCTTACTCGGGTTCCTGTGTGCGGCCGGCGCCACGATGCTCGTCCGTCACCTCGCGGTCAGCCGTGCCCTGTTGGATCACCCGAATGCTCGCAGCTCGCATTGTGCTCCGGTGCCGCGCCTCGGCGGCGTGGCCATTGGACTTGGCACGCTCGCTGGGGTGGTGTTGGTCGACGGCACCTTTGAGTCCCAGGTGGCCGCCCTTCTTGGGACCGCACTGGTGCTCTTCGCCATGGGCCTGATTGATGACCTGAGACCGTTGGGGGCGGCGAGGAAATGCGGGGTCCAGTTGATGATGGCGATCGTGCTGGTCGCCGTGGTCCGTCCGGATGTCGAGATGGACCTGCCGGGATGGTCTGGCCGTCTTCCCGGGGCGCTGGCTGCTCTCTTCGGCGTCGTCTGGTTGTGTGGCTTGGCCAACGCGGTCAACTTCATGGACGGCATCGATGGCATCGTAGCCGGTCTGGCCACAGTGACGGCCGTCGGATTGGTCCCGTTCGTCCAGGCGGACGCCCTGCCGCTTCTGGT
This sequence comes from Chloroflexota bacterium, assembly GCA_030773875.1. The sequence continues at coordinate 5,870 of JALYMD010000428.1, forward strand.
TGCGCTGGCGGCCGCGAGCGCGGGTTTCCTCACCTGGAACAGCCATCCCGCCTCCATCTTCATGGGAGACAGCGGGAGCCAGTTCATCGGTTTCGCTCTGGCTGGAATGTTTCTGCTGCCGATGGACGGCACCGTGGAGCTTATTCCCGGTATGCTCCTGTTCGCCCCGTTCCTCTTCGACACCGCCTTCACGCTTCTACGCAGACTGCGATCCGGAGAAAACCCCTTCACCCCGCACCGCGGTCACCTGTACCAGCGACTTACAACGGCCGGTTGGAGCCATCGGACGGTCGCCATCCTCTACGCCATGGGAGCCGCCCTGGGCGGGATCGCGGCCGAGGCATACACCCGTAGAGCGCGGCCAACGCAAGCGTTGATCCTTCTTGCCGTCGCGGCAGTGCTCGTCGGGTTCGCAATCTGGACCGGGCGCGAGGAGGGTGACCTGCGGGGTGAGCGGCGAAGGAACATCAAGCCGCGGGCGGAGGTGGAGGCTGCCTGACACACCGGGGCGCGAAGCAGCCGGTCCTCTGTATCATTATCCGATCGCGGCGACGCTCACGACACCCGGCCTCATCGTCCCGTGGCCGTCGGACCCGGTCGACCGTACGATCGTCAGGTTTGGTGCTAGTGGGCGGCGGACGGGCGCCCGCGCCACGGGAGAGGCAGAACAAGGGTGAAGGTCACCATCTTCGGCACGGGCTACGTCGGCCTGGTCACGGGCGCGTGCCTGGCGGACGTGGGCAACGAGGTCGTCTGCCTGGACGTGGACCGCCGGAAGATTGACCTGCTGAACGGGGGCGGGATTCCGATCT
>JALYMD010000429.1 GCA_030773875.1 Chloroflexota bacterium
GCCTTCCGTAGCCACGGTGCGCAGGTAGGCGTAGTGCGCGACCTCATCGTGGCCGGTGAAGGGAGGAAAGGCCACCACGTAAATAGCCTGCTTTGCCAGGTAGAGCGTTAGCAACACCAGGACGAACTGCCGCGCCAGTGAACGACCGCGTAGGGCCGTCCACCACGTTCCCGCAACATTCATCGTCCCTGATCTCGTGCTCGGCACCGACCCCGACCCCGCCAACTCGGCCATGCGTTCCCCAGGCAGCATCAGCGGCCAAGCGCCAAAAGTCAGACCAGGAAGCCGGCGGGAGGGCGGTCACGGCGGCATGGGGTGAGGCGGTGCCACCTCACCGAATGCTCGGGCTTGCCGTCTTCCGGTTCCGCCCCCCGGCCGGATTACCGGCGGTCGGCTGTTCCCGCAGGTTCGGCGACCCGCTTGATCTCGTGGTACTCCTTGTCAGCGTTGACCCGGTCGAGATCATGATGCTCGCCGAGGATGTTCTTCGCCGCCAGGAGCCCAGTCTCGATCGAGTGGTCAGTGTTGTTGTACCGGAAGGTCCCGTAGCGACCGATGATTTGCAGGTTTTCGAACCCGTCGATAAAGGCTTTGATCTTCGCCAGCGGCTCCTCATACCCAATCACATAGGACGGGTAGGCTCGCGGCGCCCGGATGATGAACCCGTCGATCACCTCGTCCCGGGTGATGAAGCCCATGTCCTCGATCAGGTGCTTGACCGTCTGCTCGACGAGCTGCTCCTCGGTCATGTTCCAGATGTGGTCGCCGAAGGAGCAGAAGTACTCCACCACCAGGGAGGTGTACTCGTCACTCGGCACCATCGCCGGGCTCCAGTTCTTCGGCTCGTGGAAGCGCCCGAACAGGATGTTCCGGTCGTGGACGTAGAGCCAAGTATCCGGCGTCACCTGCCGCTTCTTGAGCATCAGGTTGACCGTGATGATGTTGCGGAAGGTCAGCTTCTTCGCCGCCTCGATCACCTCGGTAGGCGCCGCCGGCTCCATGATCTGCGCCAGCATCGTGAGGGGGATCGAGGAGATGAAGTTGTCGCCCGTCACGAACTCTGTGCCGGCATCAGTGGAGACCGTGAGGCCGGTCACCCGGTTGCCCTCCCGGTGGACCTTCTCGACCCCGGTGCCGAGACGAATGGCGTTGCCCATCCGGGTGATGCCATCGGCCATCCGGTCGGAGAAACGGCCGAAGCCGTCCCGCGGGTACATGAACTCGTCAATCAGGCTGACGACCTTGCCCTTAGACGGGATCACCGCGTCTTTGACGGCGGTCATCAGGCTCATGCCCTTGGAGCGCTGGGAGACCCAGTCCCCGCTCATCTGATCGCAGGGGAGGCCCCACACCTTCTCGGAGTACCGCTGAAAGAAGAGTTTGTAAAGCGTCGGCCCGAACTGGTCGACGTAGGCGTCTTCCATCGAAACGATCTCGACGGGCTTGAGCCGGTGCGTGACGCGGGTCCGCCCATAGTCAGCGACGGCCCTGGCCGACGTGACAGGGCCGATCGCCTTGAGGGCGTTGCTGATCTTGAGCGGGTAGTCGACGTAGCGGCCGTCGAAATAGATGCGGCTGATCCGGTTAACCCAGAGCAGCTCCTCGGCGACCACCTCCCGGAACAGGTCGTTCAATTCGTCGTTTTTGGTGAACCAACGGTGACCGCCAATGTCGAACTTGAATTCGCCGTGCTCCGTCTGCCGCTTGATCGTCCGTGCCAGACCACCCACGAAGGGCGCTTTCTCAAGGACGACAGCAGGCATGTTGGCCTTACTGAGCACGTAGGCCGAGCAGAGCCCGCCCGGCCCCGCCCCCATCACCACTGTCGAGTTGTTCGCGCCGGCGACGCGAGCGCCACTCGAACCGTTCGGGCCGTGGCCGTTCTCCATTGGTTTCAGTTCCTTCCCCTGGCGGTCAGCCCGCCGTCATGAAGTGACTCGCAGGTCAGCACCCGGAGCAACGCGTTTGTGGACGCTCAGGTGGACGTATTACCTCACCAAATCCTAGGCGCGCGGCGGCGCTGTCCGCCGCCCGAATCCCGTACTGTATACCATCCGACACCAGTAAGAGTCACTAGCGGGACACTCGGCGTCTCTGCGATCCGCGATTCCATTGCAAGGCATACGCCGTCAATCCTGCCATGAGCCAACCAAACGCAGCGACGAACCCCAGCAGCAGGAGGGCAAGCCCCACTCGCACGGCTGATGGGGCGGCCGTTCCGGCCGGGTGGTTGAGCAGCGCCCCGAGCACCACCCGCCCGGTGACCTGAGAGTAGGTCTTGATGCTCCAGACCGCGACGACATCATCGCGGTTGCGCGTTCCTCGCTCCACCCAAACTTCGTACGGCTGACCCGCCGAGTCAGCGATGGGTGGAAAGCGAACCGTGGTGAATGGAGCGGCGAATGGCGCCTTACGGTGAAAGATCTGGGACGCGGGAACCGTCAGGGGGATGGTTCGGATCGGCGGGGCACCAGGCTCGTCGGGACGGATGTAGAGGGTGAGATCATAGGAATCGCCGATGGTGTAGGACCGAAGGTCGAGATCGACACGGTTGAAGTTCGGGTAGTTCGGCACCACCTGCCGGCCGGTGACGGCAATTCCGCGCTCCGCATCAAGGGTGAGATTGAACCCGAACGGAGCGCTATTCCGAACCTCAAGCGGTACGGCAAGAGCGCCGATAAGCAGCACCGCTACCGCCACTATCGCAACCAGCGCCGCCACGGCTCCCGGGCGCATCACGGCGAGATCGCGCCGTCGCCGCCCGGGCCGTAATAGAAGGGGATCAAAAACCGCAGCCCGGCCAGGACGTTGAGGCCCATCAAGAGGGCCACCAGCAGAGGAAGAGCCAGTGGCCGCAGCCGTTCCGGCAACCACCGGTCTACCCCAATGAGGGTGAGGACGGCGAACCCGACCATCCCGGGAAACGCGAACCGCGACTGGGTGAACTGGATGGTCCCGACGTAGAGCACGCCGTAGATCAGCAACACGACCGAAAGAGCCATCAACCCGAGCGCCCACCACTGATAGCGGCTGAGCAGCGGTGGCGCTTTCCGTCGCCAGCGCACCACGGCACGAATCAGGAACGCGAGCAAGCCGATGGCGGCCATCCCCCAGAGGATCCACACGACGCGATAAACATGGGGGTCAAAAGGCACCTGTCGCCAACCGTAATTGCCCCAGAAATCCTCCAACCGGCCTCGCCAGAATTCCCTGTCCGGAAGCATGTCCCAGTAGCCTTGGGCCTGATCGCCGTATTCGGGGATCTCCTGCAGCCGCCGAGATCCCGTGGGATCGCCGTACAGCACGAAGGAACGAATGAACCAGGGAGTGACCAGCAGGAGAGGCAAGACGCAGGTGAGAAAGAGGCTGCCGGCAAGCCAATGCCAGGCCGCAACCCGGTCACCCCAGGCCCAGCGCCGATCCCGCCACCCAAGCCACACACTCAGCGCGACGACAGGCAACACCAAACCCACGCTCGTCTTCGTCCAGAGCCCCGCGGTCACCACCAGCCCCAGGAGGAGCTCGCGACGAGGCGAGAAGCCCTCACGCAGGCCCTTTAGTGTCAAGTAGAGAACCAGTGAGAAGAGTGCAATCACCAGGATGTCGTGATTGACAATCGCAGCTTCGAACGAGAATTGGGGCTGGAACGCAACAAAGACTGGCACCCCGGCACGAAGCAGCGGCGCACCAGGAAAGACGA
>JALYMD010000430.1 GCA_030773875.1 Chloroflexota bacterium
GGGGAGAGGGGCAAGGCGGCGGCCGTCGTTCAAGGCGGCAGTCTCGTCGCCCACCCAGCCTGCCGGGAAGGCGACCTCGTAAGTCATGTCGGATGGGCAGTGAATACGCACAAGCCAGACAGTACCCTCCCACCGCCCTCACGACTCCATGGCGGGATAGTGCAGACGAGCTGTCCTATGCGGAGAGTGGCAGAACCGACTCCGACCGCGTAGAACTCGGAGTCGTAGCCGGGATGCCCGGCTACCAGTCCGGCTGTCGCCCACATACTGTCGGTGACCCCGAAGCCGACGATCTCATGCCACTTGGCGTCGGTGGGATCGTCGAGGGCGAGGATTCGGGTGGCCGTTGGGCGGAGGTCCAGGTAGGCCCGGAGGGCGCACGGGAAGCAGAGTTGAGCGCGGTTAGACCAAGGTAGCTGCCGGCCGCAGCAGGAGCACGCCCGCAGCGTGGCGGGAGCTGCGGGGACGAACGCGCGCGAGCAATGCGATGGGTGCGGGACAGGGGAGCAAACTAGGGCGCCACTCATCCAGGCGGCCGGACCCTCGCAGTTGGGACACGAACGGGGGAGAGGGTGCCGCTCGAGCAGTTCGTAAACGGTGTCGCACCGCTCGCAGGCGAGCACCTCCTCCGCGTAAGCCGGGGCGTGGTCGCAGCGAACACACCGAAGTCCAGCCGGGAGAGCGAACCGACCACCGAGCGAGACCAATTCTGGAGGGTCCAACACCTGGGCATTCCCCTATTGTCAACTAGTGTCGAGGCTGTGCATCGGGCCCTGGAAGGTGGCGTTGCGGCGCGGATTCCCGCGAATCCGCGCATCATACCGAGTGCAACACAACCACCCTGATTCCTGGCCCAACCAGCGCTAATGGACGCTCCCACGGGCTTGAGAAGAAACTGGAATCACAGGATACTCGCTCCTCCGCCTTACCGTGAGAACCTACTGGCTGTATGGCGCCTGTATGGTACAGGTCGTCAGTCGTAAGCTAGAGGAGCACAAGTGCCGCGCATCTTCGACAACTTCACTCCCGACTCGAAGCTCTTGCCTGCCCTGCGCGGCATGCTTCGCAGTGCCACCCGAGCCGACTTCTGCGTCGGCTACTTCAACTTGCGGGGCTGGCGGCAGCTAGGTGATGAAATCGAGTCCTGGCCGGGGGACGACTCTGGGCGCTGCCGCCTCCTCGTCGGGATGCAGCGCCTCCCGCAGGAGGAGCTTCGCGCTGCCCTGAGCCTGGTGCAGGGTCCGGACGGTATGGACAACCAGAGCGCCCTCCGCTTGAAGCGCCAGGCGGCCGAGGAGTTCCGCAACCAGCTCATGCTCGGCGCACCCTCCAATGCTGACGAAGCCACGCTGTGCGCCCTCTGCGGCCAGCTCCGAGACGGCAAGCTGGTGGTCAAGCTCCACCTGCGCCACCCGCTCCACGCCAAGCTCTACCTGCTCCACCGGCCGGACCAGATTGCTCCGATTGTCGGCTACCTCGGCAGCAGTAACCTCACCTTCTCTGGTCTCAGTGCGCAGGGAGAACTCAACGTGGACGTGGTCGAGCACGACGCCTGCCTGAAGCTGCAGCGCTGGTTCGACGATCGCTGGGCAGACCAGTGGTGCCTGGACATTTCCGATGACCTTATCCAGGTGATTGAAGAGAGCTGGGCACGGGAGGTGCCGCTCTCTCCCTACCACGTCTACCTCAAGATGGCGTACCACCTTTCCCAGGAGGCCCGCGCCGGCCTCGCGGAGTTTCAGATTCCCCGCGACTTTGGCGATCGCCTCCTCGACTTCCAGAAGGCCGCCGTGAAGATTGCCGCCCATCACCTCAACAACCGTCACGGCGTGCTCATCGGCGACGTCGTCGGCCTTGGCAAGACGCTTATGGCTACCGCGCTCGCCCGCATCTTCCAGGACGACCAGGGTACCGAGACTCTTATCATCTGTCCCAAAAACCTTGAGGCGATGTGGAATGACTACCGCGAGCGCTACCGCCTTCTCGGTCGGGTCGTGCCCCTTAGCCAGGTGATCGGCGTCCTGCCCGATCTCCGTCGCTACCGTGTTGTCCTCATCGACGAGAGCCACAATCTGCGCAATCGCGAGGGCAAGCAGTACCGCGCCATCCATGAGTACATCCACATTAACGACAGCCGCTGCATCCTTCTCTCGGCGACTCCGTACAACAAGACCTACCTTGACCTGGCTAGTCAGCTCCGCCTCTTCGTCGATCCTGAAGCCGATCTCGGCATCCGCCCCGAGCGCCTTCTGGCTGACCTTGGGGAGGTGGGCTTTGCCCAACGCCATCAGGGGAGCCTCCGCACTCTCGCTGCCTTCGAGAAAAGCGAGCACGCGGACGACTGGCGCGACCTGATGCGCCGCTATCTCGTCCGCCGCACCCGGGGATTCATCCAGGACAATTACGCGAAGCGGGATGAGGAGGGACGGGCCTACCTCGACCTGGAAGGTGGTGAGCGCTCCTACTTCCCCGTTCGCGTCCCGAAGACTGCCAAGTTCGACCTCGGCACCGCCGACGACCCCTACGCCCTGCTCTATGCCCAGGAGGTCGTTGACACCATTAACGCCCTTCACCTGCCGCGCTACGGTCTCGGCAACTACGTCTCGTCGCACCCGCCACGAAAACCCAAACCCGCCGAGCAGGCAACCCTGGACGGGCTTTCCCGGGCCGGTCAGCGCCTGATGGGCTTCTGCCGCACCAACCTCTTCAAACGCCTGGAGAGCGGCGGCCCGACCTTCATCCAATCGGTGGAGCGCCACGTCCTGCGCAACTACGTCTTCCTGCACGCTCTCGAGCGTGGCCTCCCGCTCCCCCTTGGCACCCAGGAGCCAGAGCTCCTCGACACCAGGTTCAGCGATGCCGACGCGGACGGCCTGATCCCGGCCGACGAAACTGACGACGCCCTACCCCCAGACGCAGCCGCTCTTCCTGACGTCCCTGACGTCCCGTCCGTTCCCATGCCCCCCACCACCGAAGTCTCCTACCTTGCCCGTGCCGAGCGGGTCTATAACGCGTACGGCGGTCAGTACAAGAAGCGCTTCAGGTGGCTGCCCGTCGATCTCCTCGACGCCCGGCTCCTGAGCGACGCACTCCGTACGGACGCCCGCGCCCTCCTCGGCGTGCTCGACCGCTGCGGCCCCTGGAACCCGGAGCGGGACGCGAAGCTGGCCGCCTTGACCGCCCTGTTGACCGAGACCCACGCGACCGAGAAGGTGTTGGTCTTCAGCCAGTTCGCCGACACGGTCCGCTATTTGGCTGATCAACTCGGTCGCCGCGGCATTGTCTCCCTGGCTGGGGTCACTGGCGAGGACGCGAATCCGACCGCACTCGCTTGGCGCTTTAGCCCGGTCAGCAACGACAAGCGCGACCTTGTTCGCCCCGCCGACGAGTTGCGCGTCCTGATCGCCACGGATGTCCTCAGCGAGGGCCAAAACCTCCAGGACGCCGCCGTCATCGTCAACTTTGACCTGCCCTGGGCCATTATCCGTCTCATCCAGCGCGCTGGACGCGTGGATCGCATTGGCCAGGAGGCGGAGCGCATCCTTTGCTACTCCTTCCTTCCAACCGAGGGCATTGAGCGAATCATCCGCCTCCGAGACCGGGTCCGGCAGCGTCTCCGGCAGAACGCTGAGGTGGTCGGGACAGACGAGACGTTCTTCGAAGACGACGACGACGACCGCCTGGTCCTCGACCTCTACAACGAGAAGGCCGGCATCCTCGACGGTGACGCTGACACCGAGGTTGACCTCGCCTCCTACGCCTACCAGATCTGGAAGAACGCCACCGACGCCGACCCTAAGCTTAAGACCACCATCGAGACCCTGCCGGACGTCGTCTACACGGCGCGTGGTCACCAAGCGGAACCCGGCTCACCCCACGGCGTACTCGTCTACGCCCGCACCGCCGAGGGGAACGACGCGCTCGCCTGGGTGGACGAAACAGGCAAGAGCGTGACCGAGTCCCAGCTTGTCGTCCTCCGGGCCGCCGCGTGCGGCCCAGAGGACCCGCCGGTGCCACGCGCCGAGTGTCACCACGACCTGGTGGCGGCCGGGGTCAAGCACATCGTCACGGAGGAGAAGGGCGTGGGCGGTCAGCTAGGCCGACCCTCCGGCGCCCGCTTCAAGACCTACAACCGCCTCAAGGTCCATGCCGAGGCCCTAAGGCGCGGCCAGCAACTGTCGATGTTCGGTGCTCAGCTGGAGGACCTCCAACGGGCCGTCGAGGACATCTACCGCTACCCTCTCCGCCAGACGGCCACCGACGCCCTCAACCGCCAGCTCAAGGCAGGCATCACCGATCAGGACCTTGCCCAACTCGTCGTGACACTCCGAGCAGATGACCGGCTCTGCATCGTGAATGAGAGCGAGCGAGAACAAGAACCGCGGATCCTCTGTTCCCTCGGTCTCGTCCCGATGGAGTAGATGATTCCTACAGGCGGGGAGGGCAGGACCATTTACGATCTGGAAGGCGGCTAGCGCACAGCTATTCAGTGCGCTCGAACGCCAGGACAGTCATAATGTGGGATAGCGGAGCTTTGCGAAGGCGGAGACTACCGGCGTGAGACCTTACGGAATCGCAGCCTTCACTCGATAGTCCGGCAGTCGCCGATCGTCTCAGGGATAACCATGCCGCTCGATCATGCGCGAGCCCGGGATTATCTCCGAAGCTTCGACCTCATAGGACTATTCACCCAGGTTCTCGGCTGGGATCACCTTCAGGTCCGGCCGGTCCCGATTGAGGTCGACGGCGACACGTACCTCCTCTATCC
>JALYMD010000431.1 GCA_030773875.1 Chloroflexota bacterium
ATCGTCAACATCAGCTCCAGTGCCGGCCAGTCCGCGCGCACGGGCGGTGCCCACTACTGCGGCTCGAAGGCCGCCCTCGACATGCTGACCAGGACCATGGCGATCGAACTCGGCCCGCACCGCATTCGCGTCAACGGCGTCGCCCCGGGATTGGTCATGTCTGATGTCCTGACCCAGCCACTTCCCGCGGATACGCACCCCTACGTCAGATCCCTCGTGGCTGGCATTCCGCTTGGACGCACCGGAGATCCGGGCGATATCGCGAACGCGGTGGCGTTTCTCTGCTCGGACGAAGCAGCCTGGATCTCGGGTGAGATCCTCGGCGTCAACGGCGGCTCGATGGCAGGCCGCACGCATCTCCCGCCCAGTTCGACGAGCTAGATACGTCTCTCCCCGGTCGCGAGCATCCGCACCGCGCACGGCGGCCTGCCGCCGTGGCGCACTCGGCCGGGAGCCGGCTGCCCGCCGGCATGGACCGGTTCACCGGCTCAGCCGGGCAGGCGGTCCGGATAGACCACCTTCCCGGTCTGAAGAACGCCGCGCACCTCGCGAAGACACCGGATGTTGACCCCGACCTGTCCCTCGATGGCGACCAGGTCGGCGATCTGACCGGGCCGGATTGTGCCGTACCGATCTTCGACGCCAAGCGCCCGGCTCACGGCTCCCGTCGCCACGTGGATCGCCGCTTCGGCTGAGAGCCCGCACTCCACGAGCTCGTCGAGCTCTTTCCAGAACGTGTCGAACGCCGTCGCCCGCCAGCCCGCGTCCGACCCGGCGAGCAGCGGGACACCGAGATCTCGAAGCGCACCGATAATCTCTCGCTGGGCCTGCTGCCTGAGCGCCCACCGGGTTCGCTCGGGACCGTCGGGGAGCAGGTCGGCCAGGTCTCGGTTCACTTGCAGCGTCGGGGTGACGGGGATGCCGGCCCGGGCCAACTTCTCGGCGACCCGGGCATCGAACCGCAGAATCAGCTCGGGGCCGAAGAACGACGCGTGCTCGATGAGATCGACGCCGGCCTCGACCGCGTTCTCGATGGAGGCGGTGGCGATGCAGTGGGCGGCCACCAGGCGCCCCAAGTCGTGCGCCGTCTCGACGATGACCCGCAGTTCCCTCACCGTGAAGCTCGGGTACTGGGGCAAGCTCCCCGGCGTTCCGCCCCCCGCCGCCATCACCTTGACGTAGTCCGCCCCCAGGCCGACCACCTTCCGGACCATGGTCCGGATCGAGTCTTCGCCATCCACCTCGCCGCCGAAGTGACGGGTATGCCCGCCGGTGATCGTCAGGGGCCAGCCGCAGGAGATGACGCGCGCGCCGTTGGCGAGGCCATTCACCTGGGCCTCCCGGAGATCGAGGACGGTGCTTCCGCGACCGCCGCAGTCCCGAACCGTCGTCACGCCGGTCCGCAACGACGTTTCCGCGTTGTGAGCCGCCCGAAGCGCCAGCGCTGCGTCCGATTGCGTATCGATCCAGGGAACAAACGGCGTATTGTCGCCCGGCAGCACGAGGTGGACGTGGTTGTTGATCAGGCCCGGGATGAGGGTGGTTCCCGGAAGGTCGATCACGAGGTCGTCGTCCCGGGCGTCAAGCTCTGGGATTGGGATGACCGCGTCGATCAGCCCCTCGACAAGAGCAACCGCGTGGTCCGTGAACGCGGGAGAACCGGTGCCGTCGATGATCCACGTCGGCCGCAGAACTGTCCGCATCACCGGTCTCCTGGCGCTATGCGTTGACCCGCTGACGGGGATCGAGGGTGTCGCGCAGGCCGTCGCCAAGCAGATTCATGGCGAGAACCGTGACCATGATCGCCAGGCCAGGAAAGGTGGCAATCCACCACTGCTCTCGCAGGTAGTTCCGTCCTTCCGAGAGCATTCGTCCCCACTCCGGCGTTGGCGGCTGGCTGCCGAGCCCGAGGAAACTGAGCGCCGCCGCCGAGAGAATGGCAGTGGCAAAGCCAAGCGTTGCCAGAACAATCACCGGGGCAGCGACGTTGGGCAGAACGTGCCGCCTCATGATCATGCCATCGGTACAGCCGACGACTCGCGCGGCTTCGACGTAAACGTTCTCCTTAGCGGAGAGCACCGACCCGCGAACGAGGCGAGCGTAGGCGGGCACGGAGGAGACGCCCACCGCAATCATGAGGTTCGTGAGGCTTGGCCCGAGGATGCTCACCAGCGCCAGCGCCAGCAGAATGCCCGGGAACGCCAACATGATGTCCACGAACCGCATCACGGTCGTATCGACCCAATGGCCGTAATAGCCCGAGATCAGGCCTAGTGTGGTGCCGACGACTACCGCGATCGACACGGAGATGAACCCCACAAGCAACGAAATCCGGGTCCCGTAGATCACTCGACTCAGCATGTCCCGCCCATACTGATCGGTCCCAAACCAGTGTTCGGTGGACGGTCCTTGGAGGGCATCCCGTGGGGCCACCTTATTCGGATCTGCTGAGCTGATGACCGGGGCAGTCAGCGCGACTGCGACCAGCAGCAGCAGGATGACGAACCCGGCCACCGCGACCTTTCGCTTGAACAACCGCAGTGCGAGGTGAGGCCTGGCCGGGGCCCTGAAACGCGCCAGATTCTCAGTGACTTGTACGCCCGTTGCCTGTGCCATCGCTACTGTCCATATCGAATTCTGGGATCCAAGACCGCGTAGAGAAGATCCACCGCAAGGTTGATGAGAACGTAGGAAATCGCGATGAAGAGGACGATGCCCTGAACGAGAGGAAAATCCTTCTCCAAAATGGCCGCGACGATGAGCCGCCCGATCCCGGGCCGACCGAAGACCGTTTCAATGACCACCGTGCCGGCCAAGAGCTGACCGAATTGGAGACCAAGAATGGTCACTGTTGGGATGAGGGCATTCCGGAGTGCGTGGCGCAGGATAACGACTGAACCCGGCAATCCTTTCGCCCGAGCCGTGGTGACGTAGTCCTGGCGAAGCATCTCAAGCATCGTCGAGCGAGTTAGCCGGGCAATGATGGCGGAAGCACCAAGCCCCAGGGTCAGCGCAGGGAGCACGAGGTGGTCGATTCCACCACCGCCGGTTGCCGGAAACCACCCTAAGCGAAGGGAAAATACGAAGATGAGCAGGAGTCCGAGCCAGAAACTCGGCATGGAGACGCCGAGCATCGCCATGATCATGGCGCTCACATCTCCCCAGGTGTTCTGCTTGACTGCCGCGAACACCCCTAACACCAAGCCAAGTACGGCCGCGATCGATAGTCCAACCAGCGTAAGCATGATCGTCGAGGGGAGGTTATCCAGGATCTCGTCCTTGACCGGCCGCTTACTCCGGATCGAGTAGCCGAGGTCGCCTTGCACGGCACCGACGATAAACCGTCCATATTGCTGAGGGAGTGGCTCATCTAGATGGAGTTGGGACTTGAGCTGAGCCATCTGCTCCGGACTGGTTTGGAACTCACCGAGCATCATCTGAATTGGGTCACCAGGGACCGCGTGCAGCATGCCGAAGACCGCCATCGTGACCCCAAGGACGACCGGGAGCGTCACTAAGAATCGTTGCGCCAGGTATCGCCCCACTTGCTCCGCCTCCCCCGGCAGTCGCATCTTAATTGGTAGCCTGTCGCTCCTCCCGGGGCCGACAGTGTTTCGGCAGCCGCTTGCCAACATCGTTGGAGCGCAACCTACCGTCGCTCACCAGATCACTCGGCGATGTCCCAGTCCGGCTCGCTACGGCGAGCCGGACTGGAGGATCAACGGCTAGCACAGCGTGCAACCCGTCCATCGTCTGAGGAGGAGATGTGAGTGCTTCACTTCTCCTCCTCAGATTGCGGACCGGCGCGACTAACAGAGCCTAGCCGCGTAGCCAGACATCACCAAAGACGGGATAGGTGAACCCGTTGAGCTGGAGGCCTTGCACAGCAGAATCGCCCGCATACACGGCGTACTCGTCAACGAGGGGTGCCGCTGCGCCAATCTCCGCCAGTCGCCGCTCTGCCTCCAGGTAGATCTCTCGGCGCGCATTCGGTTCAGTCTCGGCTCGCCCCCGCTCCAGGAGCGCATCGATGTCCGGATCCTGAAGACAGGCGAAGCCGAAGTTCTGACCGACCAGCGACGAGTGGAACATCGCGTAAAGGCCATCGTAGTCGCCCGAGCGGAGGAACATGAGCGGGCCGTGGGTGCGGCAGTTGTAGTTGTCCTCGTACCACGGCGCCCGCGCCTGGGCCTTGATCTGACAGTCGAACCCGACGTCGAGCAGGTTGGCCTGGATGAATTGGGCCTCCGGAGGTGCACCTCCGCCGTTGTCGACTACGTTGAGGATAAAGGTCAGGGCCTGTCCGTCCTTCTGCCGGACGCCGTCGGTTCCGGTCCACCCGGCCTGCTCCAGGAGTTGCTTCGCCTGCTCCGGGTCGTACAGCTGCGACAGCGACGGATCGTCGAGCATGACCTTGGCCAGCATGCCAATGGCCACCTCGCCGGTCCCGGCGAAGACCGTATCGACAAGCGCCTGCCGGTCAATCGCCAGGCTCACCGCCCGCCGCACGCTCACATCGTCGGTTGGTGCTAATTGCGTGTTGAGCATCAGGATTCTGGGGATGCCCACCCACGGAGTCTTGGTGATTGAGATCTCGTCGCTCTGCTCAAGGCGCGGCAGATCCTGGGACGGGACGGCGCCGATCAGGTTCGTCTCACCGGTCTCCAAGGTAGTAACACGGGTGCTGGACTCCGGGATGAACTTGAAGACGATACGGTCGAGGAGGGCCGATCCCTGGCGCGCGCTCCACGGCGCGGTTCGGTTGTACTCCTCGTTGCGAACTAAGGTGACGTTGTCTTTAGCGGTGTAACTCTCCACCTTGAAGGGTCCGCTTGCGACAACCTTCGTGCCAAACTGGTCGCCCAGTTCTTGGACTGCCTTTGGCGAAACTATTCCAAGCGTCCCACCGGCCGCATACGTGAGGAACGGGGAGTACGAGTTTTCGAAGTTGACCTTGACAGTGTACTCGTCGAGGACCTCCGATCCCGTGTAGCCGGCAAGAGCGGCAAGGGCGCCACCTGCCTGGAAGTTCGGGTCGACGATCCGGTCGAAGTTCCACTTCACGACCTCGGCATTGAATGGTTCGCCATTGTGGAAGGTCACATCTCGCCGCAGATTGAACGTGTACGACTTCCCGTCGGCGCTCCCCTCCCATGCCTCGGCCAGCCAAGGTTGCAACTGGCGTTCACTGTTGAGATAGAGCAGGCTCTCGGCCACGGAGGACATGATTTGGTAAGTCACGGCGCTGGGGGATGCGTGCGGATCAAGGGTCGGCGGCTCCTGGTCGAGCCCAACGATCAACTCACCCCCCGCCTGGGGCTCCTCCTGCAAGGTCGTGGACGTGTAGTGAGCAGCGATTGGTGTGGCTGAGGCAGCAAGCATCCAGGCAGCGATAGGCGTCGCCCCTGCAACGCCCAGGAGGCGAACAACGTCTCGACGCGTCATGCTGAAACTGGTGTCGGAGAGATATCCCTCGCTCATGTTCCACCCTGCTCCTTTCCTCGGCGCGGCGCTGTCGATCCTTCAGCGAGACAACCACGCGAGTCACGTCATCCCTCGCCGTGGTTCGCACTCGCTCTTCAACAACCAGCCTTCCAACGGAGCGGCCATCATATCATGCTCACGCGGCGCCAAACTCAGCTGACGAAGACCATCGTTATGAGACGAATCCCGGACTGGCCGCGACGGCGAAAAGGGCACATCGTCGAGCCGACTGCCTACAGTTGCCGCGCTGCGCCGCGGGCTCTATCCTCCCAGCACCGTTCCGTCATCCCGGCGAGCGCCCGACCGGCGCTCCGGCCACCCGTGCGAGGACCGATCACCGATGCGGATGTCACACCTGTTCGGCCGGACGTTGCGCGAGGCACCCGGGGACGCGGAGCTGCCTAGCCACCAGCTCATGGTCCGGGCGGCGCTGGTCCGCCCCCTCGGAGCAGGCATCTTTAGCCTGCTGCCGCTTGGCCGCCGCGTCATCCGCAAGGTGGAGCAGATTATCCGCGAGGAGATGGACGCGATCGGCGGGCAGGAACTCTTCATGCCCGTCGTCCACCCGGCGGAGATCTGGCGCGAGTCCGGCCGTTACCAGGAGGTCGGGCCGGAGCTGACCCGCTTCAAGGACCGCGCCGAGCGGGACATGGTCCTCGCCATGACCCACGAGGAGATCGTCACCGACCTCGCCCGGAGCGAGATCAACTCCTACCGCCAGCTTCCTCAGCTCGTCTACCAGATCCAGACCAAGTGGCGGGACGAGCCGCGGGCGCGCGGTGGCCTGATCCGCGTCCGGGAGTTCACGATGAAGGACTCCTATAGCCTGGACCTCGACGAGGCCGGGCTGGATGTCTCCTACCGCAACCATTGGCACGCCTACGAGCGAATTTTTCGCCGCTGCGGGCTGCGCTTCGTGGTCGTCGGCGCCGACACCGGGATGATGGGCGGCTCTGCCTCCCACGAGTTCATGGCCCTCTCGCCCCACGGCGAGGACATCGTCCTGCTCTGCCCCAACGGCGATTACGCCGCGAACCGTGAGGTCGCCACCTTCCGCCGCGAGGCCCCGAGCGAGGAGGAGCGCCTGGCGATGGAAGAGGTCGAGACCCCAAGCACGACCACAATCCAGGCCCTCGCCGATTTTCTTCAGGTGCCGCTGAGCCGGACCGCCAAGGCCGTCTTCTTCAAGGGGGACTCCGGCCGCTTCGTCTTCGCGGTGATCCGCGGCGACCTGGAGGTCAACGAGACCAAGCTGCGCAAGGCCGCGGGCGAGCTGGGCCTAACGCCGGCCACCGGGGAGGAGATCCGCGCGATCGGGGCGGAGCCAGGCTACGGCTCTCCGGTCGGCGTGAGGGATGCGTTTGTCATCGTCGATGATAGCGTGCGAGACAGCCCGAATCTGGTCGCGGGCGCGAACCGGGTTGGCTACCACACGAAGAACGTCAACCTAGGCCGGGACTACCAGGCGGACGTGGTCGCGGACATCGCGACGGCGGAGGCGGGATTCAACTGCCCCCACTGCGGGGCAGCGATGGAGGCGGAGCGGGCGATCGAGGTCGGCAATATCTTCAAGCTTGGCACCCGCTACAGCGCCTCGCTCGGCGCGACCTACCTGGACGCCGAGGGCCAGAGCCAGCCGATCGTGATGGGCTCCTACGGCATCGGCTCCGGACGTCTTGCCGCCACCGTCGCCGAGCAGCACCACGATGCCAAGGGGATCGTCTGGCCGGTCACGGTGGCCCCGTTCCAGGTCTCGCTGCTCTCGCTCGGCAGTGCCGATGATGCCGAAACTGCCGCCGCGGCGGATCGGCTCTACGCGGATCTTCAAGCGGCGGGCATCGAGGTCCTCTACGACGACCGCTCCGACCGGGCCGGGGTCAAGTTCAACGACGCCGACCTGATCGGGAACCCCGTCCGGCTCTCCGTCAGCCCCCGCACCCTCGCAAAGGGTGAAGCCGAACTCAAAGCGCGCACCGCTGCCGAAGCGACGTTCGTGCCCCTCGGGGAGGCCGTCTCGGCCGTGCAGGCGCTGCTGGCGGACCTGGGAAGCGGGCTGAGCGGAGAAGCGTAGGCACGGTACACACCAGGGACAGCGTAGCGGCATGGAAGCGAGGAACTAATGCCGCATCGGGCCTTGTGGTCGCGAACTGCCTGACCAGGTGTTAGGGCGAGGGGTGCTGGACCAGATCGAGGGGACCGGGTCGAGGATCGCTATCCTCAACCACTGAAGACATCCTCAAGGGCTGCTCGCATGACGTTGAGCGGCGGTTCCTGGCCGGTCCACATCAGATAGCCGATGGCGCCCTGGTAGACGAGCATGCCGAGGCCGTCCAGGGTGCGGGCGCCGCGGGCTTCGGCGGTCCGGAGGAAGCGGGTTCGGGGCGGGTTGGGGATCACGTCGCAGACCAGGAGATCCGGCCGGATCGTCGTTTCGTCCACGTCCGGCGCGGCATCGGTGTTCGGGTAGAGGCCGATCGAGGTGGCGTTGATCAGGACCGTGGTTTCGGGAGGGACGCGGTAGGGGCCGTCCCCGGGGACGAAGGCGGCCGTCGCCGGCGTGCGGTCGTTGAGGAGCGCGACCAGTTCCTGTCCGCGCGCCGGCGAGCGGTTGACGACGGTGACGTGGTCGGCGCCGGCCAGGGCAAGCTCGACGGCGATGGCGCGGGC
>JALYMD010000432.1 GCA_030773875.1 Chloroflexota bacterium
ACCGTCCGATCGTGGGACGTGGACGGCAAGGTCTATAGCGAACTGGTAAGTGACGGTTCTCCCGTTGACAGCCCATCCCACGAATGAGATGATATATCAATAACGTAGTCACTACCTGCGCATTTGAAGATGGTCGGCCTCTGGTAGTGACAGGGGCCGGTTTTGTTTATGGGACTTATTCCACTCACGCAAGGTCAGCATGCGATCGTCGACGACGAGGATCTCGAACGGGTCTCTCGCTACCGCTGGCACCTGACGAAGGGTGGATATGCTGCCACTCACGGCGCGCCACCCGATCGGCGAAGGATGTATCTGCACCGGTTCATCATGGATACCCCGTCGGGCATGGTGACCGACCACGTGGATGGAAGCCGCAAGCTCGACTGCCGGAAGTCAAACCTACGCATCGGTACACAGCAGCACAACGTCTGGAACACGGGAAAGCGCGGCAAAAATGCCGACGAACCAGTCGGTGTCCGATGGGACGATCGGCGCCGATGCTGGCATGCCGCTATCTGTCACAGCGGTCGGCGCATACACCTGGGGTACTTCAAGGACCGGCTGGAGGCGACGGTCGTCTACAACGACGCCGCTGGCCGCCTTAGAGGTGCACTTGCGTGGCTCAACCCAATCGAACCCGAAGAGTGCTCCCCCCAGGAACAGGATCGCATCCTGCTGCAGCATGCACGCACGTCACACTTGGTCTCCCGAAATACCTCTGGCTACCGAGGAGTGAGCTGGGATAAGACCAACGATCGATGGGAGGCCTATATTAGCCATGATGGTCGGCGCTACCGCATCGGTCGATACGCCTCGCTCAAAGAAGCTGCGCGTGCTTACAACGCACGGGCTCTGGCTCTCCACGGCGCTCGCGCTCACCTCAATCCCGTCTAGATATGCCCACATCGTCTTATGAAGCTCTCACTATCCGCGCTCTCAAAGCTCTCTTTCCCGCCGTCCATTGGCAAGAGCGGGTGCGTCCCGAGTGGCTGCGTCGCCCCGGCACCGGCAACAAGCTGGAACTGGACCTCTACCACGAGCCGTTCAAGATGGCCGTGGAAGTGCAAGGCCCGCACCACTTTCGATCGGTAGCGGGACTGGCTGACGCCGAACACTCCCAAACGCAACGGGACCGCGATACGTTCAAGCGCCACCGGTGTGCTGAGCTGGGCATTCGCCTCTGGACGGTCTCGATCTTCGACCTGTCCGAGGCCCGGCTGTATCGCCTCTACCTCGACATGCACCAGGCGATGCCGATCAAGAGCCTGCCCCTGACGCGGATGGCCTTCTCACAGACAGATGAGGTCCAGGCAGTCGTCAAAGAGGCTGACCGGCTCTCGCGCCGCAAGGTCCGTCCGTCCCAGACCAAACCCAAACGCAAACCGGGAATCATCCCCTTACTCAAACGCATGATAGGAGTTGCATGACCAAAACCACCTTCAAGGCGCGTGTTCGCGCCATCGTCAAGGCCTCGGCCAAACCGAGCATCAAGACCAGCACGACCGGCACCATCACCGCCACCGTCGCCTTCCCGTCCACCGACATCGACACGCTGGCCGGCGCCCTCTACGACGAGATGAAGGGCGTCGTTCCTGCACCAGCGCCCTCTCCCATCCCACCTCCAGCACCCGTGCCGCCTCCACCCCCGCCTACACCACCAGCTACCGCCCTCTACAAGGCGCCGCAGCAGGTGGACGCCTTCGTGGCCAAACACCCCGAACTCAAGCGCATCGCCGACCAACCGCAAGCGGTCTGGCTGGGTTCTTGGAGTGAGCCCGTCGAGACGACCGTGCGCACCCACTGCGACGCGGCCAAAGCCAAGGGACAAACCCCCATCTTTGCCCTCTACATGATTCCGGGCCGGGACATGGGCGGATTCTCCGCCGGCGGCTCAAAGACTCCCGAGGAGTACCGCGCCTACGTGCAAGCGGTCGCCCGCGGCCTCACCACCCCCGCCATCGTCGTCCTGGAGCCCGACGCCATCGTCCACGACGCCAACCCCGAACGGGTGGCGCTCATCTCCTACGCCGTGACCACGCTCTCTGCCGCCGGGTCGAAGGTCTACATCGACGCTGGACACCCCCGCTGGCACAGCGCCGAGGAGATGGCTAACCGACTACACCTGGCCAACGTGAAGAATGCGGCCGGCTTTGCCCTCAACACGAGCAACTTTGTGACGACAGAGCTCTGCCACGCCTACGGCGACGAGATTAGCCACCGGCTGGCGGCCCTGGGCGACGGCGACAAGCACTACGTCATCGACACCAGCCGCAACGGCAACCCGACTATGCCCGAGACCTGGCAATGGGCCAATCCTCCCGGGCGGGCTCTTGGAGTCAATCCGACCACCGACACGGGCAAGCCGCTATGCGATGCCTACCTGTGGATCAAGGCCCCAGGGGAAAGTGATGGCTGGACGGAGAACGTGCCGCTGCCGGCGGGCCAGTTCAGCGTTCCCTACGCTCAGGAGCTTATCCGCAACAGCGTGTAAGGCAATTCGGAAGCATCGTCGACTAGCTATCAGAGCCCCAAGCGCAGGCCAAAGTTCTGAACCTGCTCAAGCGGATTGTCCCCTAGACCTTGTTCTCTCCGCACGGCGCTCTATACTGAGTAGAGGACGTACGTATAGAACGCAAGTTCGGACAGGACGATCACGATGAGCGTGCCCGCTCCAGGTGAAATCGATGAGCCCTATTACCGAACTGCCCTTGGGCAGGCGTACTTGGGCGACTCTCTAGAGCTGATGCGTACCCTGCCGGATGGTTCGATCAACCTAGTGATGACCTCGCCACCCTTTGCACTCGTCTTTAAAAAGAACTACGGAAATAAGGACCAACACGAATATGTCGAGTGGCTGTGCCGATACGCTCAAGAGATTTTCCGCCTTTTGCCCGATGATGGAAGCTTCGTCATCGACATCGGCGGAGCATGGAACAAGGGCACACCAACCCGGTCGCTCTACCAATACAAGCTCTTGATTGCTCTCTGCGAGGAGGTCGGATTCCACTTCGCCCAGGACTTCTATTGGTACAACCCGGGCGCTATCCCAGCCCCAGCCGAATGGGTGAACGTCCGGCGCATTCGTGTCAAGGGAGCGGTGAACTTGGTCTGGTGGCTCTCCAAGACTCCCTGGCCCAAGGCGGACAACCGTAACGTGCTGAAGCCCTATTCAGGTGATATGGTGCGCCTCGTCAATCGTGGAGTGAAGGAGACCGTCCGTCCCTCCGGACATGTGATTACGAACAAATGGAAGGATCACGGCGGGGCTATACCCCCGAACCTCCTTGAGATGGGCAACAACGACGCCAATGGGGCTTATATACAAGCCTGCCGGTCCGCCGGACTGCCGGTTCACCCCGCCCGATTCCCGAAGGGGCTTCCTGAGTTCTTCATCAAGCTCGCCACCGCAGAAGGGGACACAGTTCTTGATCCTTTCGCCGGCTCCAACATCACGGGCGAGGTTGCTGAGAGCCTCGGACGGAGTTGGATCGCCTGTGAATTGCAAAAGGACTACCTTGATGGGTCTAGGTTTCGCTTTCTGCAGCCTGGCCTGTCTCTGACTGCGGAGGGCTGAGTGCCATTGCTTCTTTTTCCTTCTTAACCTTCTTCGCATCGGCACGTTTTTTTGCTTGCTCGCGCCGCCTTTTAGCTCTCCTTTCATTAGACAGGCGTCTCCACTCCTGAATATCTTCAAGAGTTCGGCCGGGTAGTCGCTGCAGCAATTTCGGAAGATCATTAGTCCACACGTCGCCAGGATCAGATGGGACGATGGTCACGCCGGATGCAAGCCTCTTATAGCTCTCTCCGTGATCTTTATGCAGCTCAAGTCCGTTAGTCGGCGCGAACCAGAACGTGTCCGGGTGATTCGCGTCCTTAGGAACCCAGACAGCGAGGATGTCGAACTCCTCAGCAGTGTAGTATCTCTCCCAAGGTGTATCTTGCGGATTCCGTGTGCGCTGGAAGTCAACGGACACTCTGGTGACCTTCACCTTTTTCCCAGTGGTCTTACGCTTTCCAGTTTTGCACTCCATGAGGTAGGACTTTCCATCGACATCGACTCGGATGTCGGGAAACCCATCCTCGTCAAACTCCTCGAAGCCATCTACAAGACCTTGCGACTGCACCGCACGGAGGTGCCCAGCCACGTGCTCCTCTGCGATAGCCCCGCGGACAGCTACAAGAAGACGAAATCGCTTTTTGATGGCATTGAGGATGTCCCAGCCAGAGAGTCCGAACTCTTCTTCGAGCGGGTGTCGCATGTCGCGGTTCTCACGGTCCATTCAGCTGCCCTTCCAACCTTACTGGACGTCGGCTGGTCGCCGCTGCTCGTCGATCCGGCCATCATCTTACCTTCAAGTGCGCCCGACCCGAAGCTAGGGCCTGCTTGACACAGCCTATATCAACTTGCTACAACAAGAACTATAAACGCCCCACGCATGACCTCATCCCCTCGCCTCTGTGCCCTCCGTTTTGGACTGGAGCGGTTGTACCGCGAGGGATCGGCGTCCCGTCAGCGTCCGTGTCCACCCCTCCACGCGATGCTGGCAGTCCCCATCAAGGAACGGCTAGTGCTGCTGGCCCTGACCGATGGAGCCGGCACCACTGAGATCAAACGCATCCTCAAGGTCAAAGACGACGACGTGCGCCTGGTCAGCCCCCGGATGCGCGAGGCGGTCAACCGGTTACGCGAAGCCTTGCTTGACCCTCATAGTCACCTGCCAGAGAGCCTGATCGACGGTTCCGGCTACGATTGGGCCGATCACTATGGTCGGGACATTGAGCGCCACTTGCGACAACAGTTCTTTGCTTCAACGGCGGTCTGTCTGTTCGGAGAGGCAATGCCGATGGCGATGACCGCCCTGTCGCTACGGGACAGGTTGGCGGTTTACTGCATCGCTGTGGAAGAAGCCGACCGGGCCAGGACAATGGAGTTGTTGCACTGTAGCGAGTACGCAGTGAGGCAGGCCATGACGAAGGCCCTCGCGGCCATAGTAGGTTTATGAAGATTGACCATCCGCTCACTGATGACGAACAAGGGATCGTCGTGCGGCTTGATCCCGAGGCCGACTATCTCATACTGATCGATTCATGCGTCGTGCCCGTTGAGCGGCTAGCGAAGATCGCCGACCATCTGCGGCCCTTGGAGCGGGCCAACCGCAAAATCCTGCTCATGGCGGTGTCCGACGTGGAGAAGTCCGTGAGGTTTGTGAAGGTGCCAAGCAAGGGGGACGATGTCCAAGCTTGAACCCCTCGCCCTCAAGGCTGCCATCCCCACCACCGAGTCCGCCATCAAGATCCACGGCGGCGAAGGAGAGGGTGCCCGCATCACCCTCGACATCTACCCCGAGGAGCTGGACCAGTTGAAGGAGTTGTTTGAGTTGCGAGGCAAGGAATTGATCGTGGTCTTGCAGGAGGATAATGGCTAAGAAAGACACTACCTCAGATGTCGCTCCCCTCCCCGAATTCGCGGGCCTAACTCCTGCCGAGGTGGACATTCTCCTCACCCTCGTCGAGGCGGGCCTAGGCAAGGTAGACCTCACCAAAGGACCGGAGAAGCGGATCAACAAGACCAAGTTGGCTGAAGCCGCCGGCGTGGATCGTCGTACCGTCCTCCGAGCGTTCCAAAACGAGACATTCGTGGATTCCTACAACAAGATCTGTCTCGCTTTGGTCCGGGAACGGGTCGGGGAGGTGCTGGAGGCGTCCATCCGTG
>JALYMD010000433.1 GCA_030773875.1 Chloroflexota bacterium
GTCGAGCAGCCCCGCGCTGACCAGCCGCTGCGCCACGAGCGGGATTCCGCCCGCCTGGTCCAGGTCCGCCGCCGCGTACTGGCCGCCCGGCATCAGGTCGGCGATCAAGGGCGTGCTGCGGGAGATCACGTCGAAGTCGTCGATCGAAAGCTCCACCCCGGCCTCCCGGGCCAGGGCCAGCAGGTGGAGGACGGAGTTGGTGGAACCGCCGCTGGCGGCAACGCCGGCGATCGCGTTCTCGAACGCCTCGCGGGTGAGAATGTCACGCGGTCGCACGTTACGGCGGAGCAGATCCATGATCAGCTCGCCGGCCCGGCGCCCGACCTCGTCCTTGCGGGGGTCAACAGCCGGCGGGGAGGCACTCCCCATCGGGGAGAGACCGATGAACTCCATCACCATCGCCATGGTGTTCGCGGTGTACTGGCCGCCGCAGGCGCCCGCGCCGGGGCAGGCGACATCCTCCAGCGCCTTCAGTTCGGCCTCCGTCATCTTGCCGGCCTCGAACGCACCGATCGCTTCGTAGACGGAGCGGATCGTCACCTCTTTCCCGTTGTAGTTGCCGGGGAGGATCGTTCCGCCGTACAGCACAAAGCTCGGGACGTTGACTCGGACCAAGCCCATCGCGAGGCCCGGCAGCGTCTTGTCGCAGGCGCCGAGGCCAATCACCGCGTCGAACATGTGGCTGCGGGCAACGAGTTCGACGGAGTCGGCAATGATCTCGCGGGAGACGAGGGGGCCCTTCATGCCCTCGGTGCCCATCGTGACCCCGTCGGAGACGGCGATGGTGTTGAATTCCATCGGGGTCCCGCCCGCCGCACGAATTCCTTCCTTGACGTGCTTGGCGAGCCGGCGCAGGTTGAGATTGCACGGCATCGTCTCAATCCAGGTGTTGGCGATGCCGATGATGGGTTTTTTCAGGTCCTCGTCGGTGTAGCCGGTGCCCTTGAGCATCGCCCGAGCGCCGGCCCGTTCCGGACCGTCGAGAATCGTGCGGCTCATGTGCCGCATGTCGAAGCCAGTGCCCGAGCCGTTACCGGCGCCGTTGCCCTGGTGCCCGTTGCCCCCGCCCATCGTTCTGGCCTCCCTTTGCCGCTTGTCCCTGTGGTGAGACCGCGTGTCGGCAGCGCCGACCGCCCGTGCTTCGCAGCCTTGCCCTTGGAAGAGGTAGTTTCCGACCGGGGGGGGGAAACTGCAAGCAAACACGGCTGGCGGTAGTCTGCGGCGGGAGGAATTGTCCTAGCCTGATCGTCGCGCCGCGCCTTCCAGAGTCCAGGAACGGGGGAAAGAAGCCCCAGCGGCCAGCGTTCGCTATACTCGATCACACGCGGGCGCACGATGACAGCGGGTTCTGGCGCCCCATGAAACCAAAAGGACCATCCCAGATGCCGACCACGGTTCCCGGCCTCATCTCCCTCCTCCTCAATCTGCTCACCTTCGCGATCATCGGCCGCGCGCTGCTGTCGTGGTTCGACCCCGGGATGCGCTCCTCCGTCGGGCGCTTCCTGTACGAGGTCACTGAGCCGATCATTGCACCGATCCGGCGCGTGGTACCGAGCCTGGGGGCGTTCGACATCTCGCCAATCATCGCCCTCTTCCTGATCCGCGCGCTCCAGCAGATGCTGCTGCAGGCGACGACGACGTAGGCCACTTCGGCGAGCGTCAAGGAACCGGCGGGGCGAAGATGGAGCGATGGACGGGCAGCGGCTCACGATGCGGGGCCTGGGTCTGGACCAGCGCTTCCCGATCCCGTAGAGTGCCGCTCGACGGGTTCCGGGTGTGCGGGCTCGGGATCGAGGCGCCGGCGGTCGTTATGCGGGCCTTAAGGCGGGTGTTAGGAGCCCTCTATGCTGCTCAAACTCCTCCTGTTCGCGATGATGATAGGGATGGTGACGAACGCGCCGATCCACCAGGAGCCGGAGAGTTCGACCGACGAGTACACGGCCGGGCGGGGATTTGGCCGGATTGTCGGCGTCGCGACCATTATCGGCGCGGTCCTTCTTCTGCTCCTCATCCTCGCCGGAGTGCTGTCCCTGTTTGGGGTCTTCGAGCACGATCTCGCCGACCCGCCGGTCTAGCCTTCCCCTTGCCCGGCCGTCATTGAGGATGGCCGAGCGCGGCAAACTTTGGTTGACGTTGACCTAACCGGCGAGACCGATGAGGAGACGTTCGATGGACCACGAACGAACTGACCGGGGGAGCTACGATCTGCCTACCACCGAAGAGACGGTCCACGACGAGCACCCCATCGAGCCAGCCGAAGGCGCCCGCGAGCCGGGCGAAGATGCCACCTCCGACCCGCGAGAGCATCCTGAGGACCCAGCCGAGGGCCCCCGAGACTAGCCAGCCGCATCCCTATTCACCTTCGCGCGGGTGCCCTACCTCATCCCCCCGGAGGTCTTGAATCCCCCAACGACGCCCGGTCCGCGCGGTCCCTTCGCAGGACGGGCTCGATCCCGGGGTGCCCATGGTCGGCGCCGACACCCGCCTCCGCTGGAGCGAGATCCAGGCCGATGAGGGCCATCAGGCGAAGAGCGTTGGTGGAAGTGGCGATGCCGGGCCGGGCCTTGTAGTCGAAGGACATGGCAGGGTCCCCGGGGTTGACACCAACCTGCTCCGAGAAGTGAATCGGGCGGGCAGCGCTGGCGAGAGGCTCCTCGTCCGCCAGGTCCAGGTCATGAGTGGAAACCGCACCGATTGCACCCTGGGCGATCAGGTGACCAATGATGCGACGGGCGGCAATCCGGCGCTCGGCGGTGTTGGTGCCCTGAAGTATCTCGTCCAGCAGGTAGAGAAACGCGCGGTCACCCGCCATGCGGTTCGCCCGTGCCGCATCGGTCACCGCCTTCAGCCGCTGCAGCTCGGCCATGAAGAAAGAGACCCCGCGCTCCAAAGAGTCCTCCACCCGCACGCTGGTCCAGA
>JALYMD010000434.1 GCA_030773875.1 Chloroflexota bacterium
CTTGCGCATCGTTGGCCTCCCAGAGGTGAGTCAGGATACGAAAATCCTAACCTTTCCGGTGGACCAAGATTCGGGGTGCCGGTCATGCCGGTCAGTCCCGGGAGGGGGCCAAGCCGGCGATCCAGGCCGCCGGCGTCTGCTGCTGGAGCGCTCGGTGAGGGCGCTCCGTGTTGTACTCCACGCGCCACGCCTCGATGGTCTGTCGCGCCTCCTCCAGCGACGCGAACCAGTGTTGGTCGAGACACTCCGCGCGGAAGTGGCCGTTGAACGACTCGGCGTAGGCGTTGGCTGTAGGCTTGCCGGGTCGCGAAAACTCGAGCCGGACCCGATTCCGGTAGGCCCAGGCGTCCAAGGCCTTGGAGACGAACTCGGGGCCGTTGTCGATCGCGATCCGCTGAGGCACGCCCACGGTCCGTTTCAGTCCCTCCAGGATCGCTACCACCCGGTCCCCCGTCAACGAGGTGCCGACCTCGATCGCCGGGCTCACTCGGCTCACGTTATCCACTATCGTCAAGATGCGGAAGCGGTGCCCGTCTGCCAGGCTGTCCGTCAGGAGGTCGAGGCTCCAGCGCTCGTGTGGCCATTGGGCGGGCGGCGGAAGCACCCGCGGCGTGCTGACCCGTTTCTTGCGTCGCTTGACTCGAATCGCCAAGCCCTCCTCCCGGTACAGCCGGTAGACCCGCTTGTGGTTGACCCGCCAGCCCTCCCGCTGCAGCAGGACATGCAGCCGCCGGTAGCCGTAGCGGACGCGCGCCGCTGCGAGATCGCGCAGCCGCACCCGCTAGGAGCTCTAGTGTCTGGCCCGGCTCGAATCGCGGCACGTTGAGTGCCGGACTCCAGCCACGCGGCGTACTACCATTCACATCATAAAGACCAGAACCCTCTCACGCGGCGGGCACCTGACGGCGGAGGACTTGAACGCATGCCCGATCTCCCCGACGGCAACGTTGACCTCGATGAGGAATGGATGGAAGACATCCCACGCGTCGCGGGGGGCCTGATCGGCGAAACCCGGGCGGACCTCCAGATGCACGCCAAGGCCAGGGCGGCGCTGCTGAACCTCCTGCTCCTCGATCCCACTGTGACCGCGGTCTTCGACCGCTGGACCGATGCGACGTCCATCGGCCGGCTGGCTCGCCGCTTGGAGGAGCACCTCAAGCGCATCGCGTCGACGGCTGGGTTCGCCAACGGGCAGGAGTTGATGCGGGCAGTGAAGGCCGCTGGCGGCGACACCTTCACCGTGCGTTTCACCGTCGCCGACCAGGCGGAAGCTGACCGGGTCTCCCGGCCCCTGAGCGACCTGGTGCGGGAGGCGGACGAACTCCTCGACGCCCTCCTCGCAGCTCTCCCGGGGTTCGATGCGGCGCCGCTCTTCGAGGAGGCCGTGGCCCTCGTGCGGGACGGGTGGCGGGTCCCGTGGCCGTGGTTGGCGTGGGAACTCGTCAGGTGCTGGACGCTGTGGCTCTCCTCGGCGCCCTTCGGCCGGACCAGCGTGGTCAACTTCTGGGCCGAACCGAACGATCTCGGTCAGCCCGCGCCGACGATCACGTTCGCAACGAAGACCGGGGAATCCCTCGGCGACGCCATGCGACGCGCGCTCGACGAGGTGTTCGCCCCACTGGAGGCGGCGGCGCAAGCGGCGCAGCTGCCCACTGGACGGCGGACCAACCCCGAGATCGTCCAGCGCTACACGGAGTGGTGGTACCGCCACCGCATCCGTGGCGAGTCCGTCCGCTCCATTGCTGGCAAGGACGAGGGGAAGCGCAAGCTCGTCCGGCACGGCATCGCGCAGGCCGAGCGCTGGTTGGGGATCGTCAATTCGACGTGGAAGGATGCGGCGGCCTAACCCCACGCAGGGTCGAGCTGCGAAACGGCACTCCGGTCTCGGTCGATCATTGGTGACGAGGAGAACGTCCCGCGCCATTCTGAGGGGCAAGGAGGCTCCTGACAAGGCGGAGAGGAGAGCCGGCGGTGCGCCAACTCGAGAACAGTCCCGGAGACGGCGAGGAGGCGCAGGTCGAGAAACTGCCGTCGGTTGCTAGCAGCTTGATCGGCGGGTCGCTGGCCGAGCTCCAGATGCACGGCGAGGCCCGGGCGGCGCTGCTCAAGCTCCTGCTCGCCGATCCCACAGTCGGTGCACTCTTCGATCGCTGGACCGTCGAGACGCAGGTCGGCCATCTGACCCTCGCCCTCCGCGACCACCTTGCGCGCACGGCGCAGACCGCCGACTTCCCCCACGTGCAGGCCTTCCTGGCGGCGCTCCGCGACGCGACCGACGGGACGGTGACCCTCACACTCGATGTGGTCGACGGGGCCGAGGCCAAGTGGGGCTTTCGGACGGTTGGGGAACTCCTCGAGGAGGCGGCCGATCTGTCCGGCGCCCTCACCGCAGCCAAAGCCGGGTTCGACGCGGAGCCACTGTCCGTCGAGGCCGCCGCCCTCGTCCGGGACGAGTGGAAGCTCCCCTGGCCGTGGTTAGCCTGGGAGCTCGTCCGCTGGTGGCTCGGCTGGCTGGAGA
>JALYMD010000435.1 GCA_030773875.1 Chloroflexota bacterium
ATATCATCCTCAAGGGCGGAGAATGGTACGCGGGGATCGGGACCGAAAAGAGCAAGGGCACCAAGCTGATGACGATCCAGGGGCCGCTCAAGACCATGGGTCTGGTCGAGGTCCCGATGGGTATTACCCTCCGCACCTTGATCGACGAGGTGTGGGGCGGGATGCGAGACGGCCACCAGTTCAAGGGGATCCAGACAGGCGGTGTCTCCGCCGGCCCCTTGAAGGAAGAGCATCTCGATCTGCCAGTCGACTTCGACTCCCTCACGGAAGTCGGCGGGATGCTTGGGTCGGGCGGCTTTGCCGTCTTTGATCAGAACGTCTGCGCCGTCGACTACGCTCGCTACTTGACGGCGTTCAACCGCTATGAGTCCTGCTCGAAGTGTGTGCCCTGCCGCCTGGGGAACCCGGCGCTCGTTGAGATCTTGGATCGCATCCGGCTCGGCCGCGGCTCCGAAGCGGATCTGCCGCTGATGGATCGGACCAGCAAACACATCGTCGAATTGTCGTTGTGTGGGCTGGGTCAGGTCGCGCCGGCGCCGTTGCTCGGGATGATGAAGATGTATCCCGAGGAGTTCCGAGCTCACATCGTCGACGGCGTCTGCCCGTCCGGTGTCTGTCCCATCAGCTCAGACGAGGTGGTCCTCGCCGCTGGGGACTAATCTGGTTGACGGAATTCAGGGGGTCTTGCTATTGCGGCCCATTGGAAAGCAGCGCGGCGCCAGAACAGGCGCCGGGCTGCTTTTTGCACGATGGTCCTGACGGGCCAGCAAGACCACGGCTCCAAGGACCAGCGTTCCTCCTATCATCTGCCAAATGCCGAGCCGTTCACCAAGAATCACCGTTGCCAGGACGAGCGCCACGACCGGCTCAAGCATCGCCAGGATGCTGGCATCCCCTGAGGGCATCGCGCGCAGCCCTATGGAGTAGAACGTGATTGGGAGGAGGGTCGTAACCAGCCCGGTGTAGCCGCCGATGAGCAGCAGGCCCTTCACGTCGGGCCACGTCAAGGGGGAGACGGCGAGCTTCACGGCTACCAAACCCACCGTACCGACCACCAAGTGGTAGAGCAGAACGGTCTGGACGCGATACCGCTGGAGCAGCGGCTTTCCCATCAGGCTGTAGGCCGCGTAGCTCGCGGCCGCAACGAGGCCGAACCCGATACCGGCCAAACTCCCACGCAACAGGTCCAGCCGGTACACACGGACCACAAGCAGGCAGCCGAGAAACGCGACAGCAAGGGCACCGAGCCGTTCTCGCGTCAACGACTCCCCGAGGAAGACTGCCCCGCCAAGCACTACGATGGCCGGCGCAAGATAGAGAAGCAGGGTACCAACCGCAACGGTGGTCCGGGAGAACGTGAAGATGAGGGCAAGGTAGAAGACCGTAACCGTCACGAGCCCGAAGACAATGAGAAATGGGAGGTCGGCACGGTGTACGCGGAATGCGTCCCGATCCTGGATCAACAGCCAGGCACCAAGCATCAAGGTCGCCGCCCCCGCACGAATCGTCACCACCGCAATCTCGTCAGCCTGGGTGTACTCCGATAGAACCCGATATGCGACGCCGATGGTGCCCCACATGGTTGCCGCCGCCAGAACAGAGGCATAGGGCAACCAGCGATGTCGTCTCTGGAGGGAAGTGTCCGGCGTGCGACCGCTACCCAAGCTCAATGGTCATCCCGACGCCCTCGTCGCTCGCCCGATCCACTGCCCGTCGTGCCACGACCACGTCTTGGACCGCGTTGCCGACGGACTTGAAGAAGGTGATTTCCTCCTCACTCCTTCGACCCGGGGCCAGCCCTGCGGCCACCATGCCTAGCTCCCGCTCAAGGTGCTCGCGGCCGATGATCCCGGCTTGAAGGGGCTTGATGAGATCGCCTGCCTCCGCCAGGGCGGCGTCCACCGCGTCGACCACGACCGTTGCCCGGCGAACGGTCTCCGGCGGGATCTCCTGCATCTCCGGCGTATAGGCGCCAACAGCGTTGATGTGGGTCCCAGGGCGCACATCAGCGTCGTCAAAGACGGGTTGGCGAGAGGTAGTCGCCGCGCAGACCACATCCGCCTCTCCAACGACCCGTGGATCGTCACTGAACTCCACGCGGCCGAGCAGATCTTGCCAATCCGCCTCGATAGCCGTCCGAAACCGCTCGCGCGCGTCACGATTTGGATCAACCACCACCACGCGCTCAATCGGACGCACCGAGCAGACGGCGGCGACCTGGGTGACACCCTGCGCACCCGCGCCAAAGGTAACAAGGACCCTGCTGCCCGGGCGGGCAAGGAGATCAGTGGCTGCCCCGGACGCGGCGCCCGTCCTTAGGGCTGTCAAATAGGTGCCGTCAAGGATTGCCAGCGGCTCACCAGTCTCGGGGTCGGTCAGGCAGACGAGCGCGTGGATCAGAGGGAGCCCACGGGACGGGTTGCCGGAAAAGACCGAAACCACCTTCACGCCCAATGCACCGAGAGCCGGCACATACGCTGGCATGTAGAGCGCGTCAGCCGCGCCATCATGGAGTGGGAGCACGGTCCGGAGCGGCGATGCGGCGCGTCCCGCCGAGAGTTCAGCAAAAGCAACCTTCATCAGCTCAATGGCGTCCGTCATCGGCACCAGTCGGCGCAGCTCGGCCCGCGTCAGCGCTCGCACGATTCCCCCTTTGGCGCCCTCTGGCGTCCGTCTCCCAACGTCCTCTGTTGCTTGGAGCGACCGATTGTAGGAATCGTCTCGGTCCTCTGCAAGAGCAGCAGTCAGCCTTCACCAGAGGGGCGCGTGGTATACTCCGCCCGCCTCGCTGGGGTGACTTCCCAACCGTGATTTGCCCTTCATCCACTCGCCCTAGCGCTTGAAAGGACCGATGACCGATCCGGGCTTGACCAACCGGCTACGGCAGCACTCGCGTCGCGCAGGGATCATGGTTGGCCTATCGATGGCCCTCACGATCGCCATCTGTGTCGGCGGCTTCACCACCATCTACGCTCGCCTGGCCCCCTTCACCTCCGATTTCGTCGCCGCCAACACGCCGGTCCCAACAGAAAGGCCGCGGTCGACTCAGATCCCGGCAACCAGTGG
>JALYMD010000436.1 GCA_030773875.1 Chloroflexota bacterium
TGCCGGCTAATCCCGCCTCTTGAAAGACGCGGCACGAGCCACACTTACGCTTGCTCACCCACACCCCTCATCCGACCCGCCCCACCGAGCCGTTCGCGTGCACCCCGCGAGCCAATAGCTACGCTAGACCATGAGGCCCCCACGGCCTCGCATGGTCCCGTCGCAGCATTTGGTTTGGGAGGGAAGTTGCTCGCTGCCAGGGGATTGTACCAACGGCCTTCAACCTTGTCTACTTGGCACCGGCTCGTTCCAGGGCAATCGCATCTTATTCCTGGCGCCGCTCACTCGTGCTGTACGACCGCCCCCTGACTTCGCCGGGGAATGGCAAGGAGTGAGATTGGACGAGCTTTCAGTCACCGGCTCCAGCTTGATGAGCCAGGCCGAGCCCATGATGCGGCGCTAGGGGTGAGCAATCGTTGCGCGTACACCGCACATTGTTTTAGATGCGATTGCCCTGCGGCTCGTTCTCATCGATCTCAACGGAACGTCCAAGCCTCCGCAGCGTCCCACATTCGCCGCGGCTGCCGACACCAGAAGGGGCAATGTATACTCAGAGGTTGATGCACGATCGGCCAACCGCGCAGCGTTCCGTGCTGGCGCTCCCGTGACCGATCTACTCCCCAGGAGACAATCGTGGCCTCGACTCCGGTAATCCCCCTCCATCCTGCGACCAGCCCCGTGCGCTTGGCACCCAATGGCAAACGCTTCTTCATCTGGACGATCGGCTGCCAGATGAACGAGGCCGACAGTGCCAAAGTCGCGGCCATGCTCCAAGAAGTCGGGTACCGGCGCACCGAGGACGAGACGACTGCCGACATCGTCGTGCTCAATTCTTGTGTGGTGCGGCAAGCAGCCGAGGATAAGGTTGCCGGCAAACTCAGCTCGCTCGTGAAGCTCAAGCGTGCGAAGCCCGAGGTGCCGCTGGTCTTGACGGGGTGCATGGTCACCAACCAGCAGGAGAAGTTGCGAGAGCGCTTTCCCCACGTTGACCTCTTCTTTGATCCATCCGACTTCGACCAACTGCAACGCGTGGTGCCGGAGCTCGCCGACCTAGAAGATGACCTCGCCCAGCTTCCCCATTACTACACGCCGGAAGCTGAGGGCGGCCGTTCCGGGGTGACGGCCTTTGTCCCGATCATCTACGGCTGTAACTTCCTCTGCTCCTACTGCATCGTGCCGTACCGACGGGGCAAGGAGACCAGTCGACCGATGGCGGACATCGTCCGCGAGGTGGAGCACCTGGTTGACGGCGGCGTCCGAGAGGTCACGCTCCTCGGTCAAACTGTTAACGCGTACGGCCACGACCTCCAAGGGAAGCAAGGCCTGGCTGATCTGCTTCGGGCTGTGGACGCGATTCCCGGTTTGGAGCGGCTTCGATTCCTGACCTCCCATCCGAAGTACATGTCCGATGAGATCATCGACACGATGGCGGAGCTACGGACGACCTGCGAGCACATGAATCTTCCGGTGCAGGCCGGGGACGACGAGGTGCTGCGCCGGATGCGACGGACTTACACCCGCGACCTCTGGCGCGAGCGCATCGCTTATACGCGGGCCCGGATGCCAGGCGTCACGATTGCGACCGACGTGATCGTCGGCTTTCCGGGCGAAACCGAAACACAATTCCTTCAAACGTACGATCTGCTGCAAGAGGTCGCGTGCGATAAGGTCCACCTGGCCATGTACTCGCCACGACCTGGCACCCTCTCCGCTCGCTGGGAGGACGATATCCCCCACGAGGAGAAGCAACGGCGACACCGAGAACTTGAACAGCTTCAGGAGCGGCTCTGCACGGAGCGCAACGCCCGTCGTCTCGGTGACACCGAGGAAGTCCTGGTGGAGGGAACCGCCAAGGGCAGGTGGACGGGTCGCACTCGCGGGAACACGCTGGTTCACTTTGACGATGGGCGTGATGTCCTCGGCAAATTGGTAGACGTGCACATCACCCGGACCACGCCCTGGTTTCTGATCGGCGAACCCGTGGGCGAACCACACTAACGAGGGCACCTACGTTCAATCCAGATTAACCGCTAGTGAGGAGAGCAACGAGAACGTGAAAGATCAAAAGGCGAAGACGAAGCGGCAGCTCGTCGAAGATGCACGGAGGGCCTCCCTCGAAGGAAGGTGGACGGAGACGATCGAGCTCAATCAGCA
>JALYMD010000437.1 GCA_030773875.1 Chloroflexota bacterium
CGGCAGATGATCGGACGGGGGGTGCGCGGGCGGATCGTCAACGTCAGCACGATCGGCGCCCACGCCTGCCACAAAGACGCTGCCGTTTACGACAGCGCGAAGGGCGCCGTGGAAACAATGACACGCAACATGGCCTATGAGCTAGCGCCCTACGGTATCGGCGTCAACTGCGTGATTCCGGGCGCCATTACCGAGCGACCGGGTGCGCCCCACTCGCCCGAGGCCTGGGAGAACGGGCGGCGATACATTCCCCTGGGACGTCTCGGTCGGGCGGAGGACATCGCGGCGGCGGTTCGCTTCTTCTGCCTGCCGGAGACGGAGTTCACGACCGGACAGGCGCTCCTGATCGACGGGGGCCACAGCGCCTACCTGCATGAGTGAGCCTCGCTTCCGAGCCGGCATCTTCGCCTATCCCTGGGACCTGGCAGACGAAGGTCACGATCTTGCCCTCGGCCGCATCGCGGACGCACGGTTCACCGCTGTCAACCTCGCGTGCGCCTATCACGCCGGCAAGTTCCTGCTGCCTCACAACCCACGGCGCCGGGTTCACTTCGCCGAGGATGGAGCCGTCTACTTCCGGCCCGATCCCACCCGCTACGGCCGTATCCAACCGCGGGTTAGTTCGCTGGTCACCGACCATTGGGATCCGCTGACCGGCCTCGATCAGGACCGCAGGGCGCATGGCCTTGACCTGGTGGCCTGGGTCGTCTGCGCGCACAACACGCTCGTGGGCGAGGCCTACCCCGACTGCGCTGTCCAAAATGCGTTCGGCGACCCCTATCCCCACTCGCTTTCCCCGGCTCACCCGGACGTGCGCGCCTACCTGGTTGCCCTCCTGACAGACATCGTGAGCCGGGCTGACGTCACGGCGGTCGAACTGGAATCGCCGGGCTACATGGAGTTTCTGCACGGCTACCACCACGAGATCATCGGCGTGCCGCTCGACGCAGCACAGCTACGCCTCCTTGGCCTCTCCTTTACGCCCGTGGAGCTGGACCGCGCCCGCGCGGCCGGCATCGACGGCGAGGGGGTGCGCCGACGCGTTGCCATGGCACTGACCACTGCCTGGGAGTCCGAGCCGCCACCAACGAGGGAGGAGGTGCCGGACGGGCTGCGAGAGGTCCTCGACAGCCCGGAGTTGGCCGCTTACGAGCGGTTGCGGCAAGAGATCGTCGCGGAGCTGGTGGCGGAGCTGCGCGACGCCATCCACAGGGCGAGTCCCGGGACGGAAGTGAGGCTCTTCGCCGCGCTTGGCCCGGCTGAGGGGGCCGAGGAGCGAGACGTGCGGCTCCTCGATGTAGCGGACGGGATGCTCGCCGGGTACGCGCAGTCGGACGAGGATGCCGGGCGGCGGACACGAGAGCTGCGCGGGCTGATCGACCCGAAGCCGGTCTACGGGATGGTCCGGGCGATCGCGCCGGACGCGGTTCACCCCTCCCAGATCGAGCCCCGAGTTGCCGCCTGGCGGGCCGCTGGCGTAGCAGGCATCGATGTCTACAACTACGGGTTGATGACGCTGCCGATGCTCGCCGCAGTCGGGGCGGCATTGACTGGCAGATGAGCAGCCTGGAGGGAGGGGGATCGGGGATGGGGCGGGGGCCAGCGGAGCGGCATCAGTCGAGTACTGAGCGACCGCAGGATTTCGACGCCTTCTGGTCGGCGATCATGGCGGAGGCGGAGGCGATTCCGCTCAATCCGTCGCTGGAGCCTGTCCCCCTGCGCTCGACACCGGAGGTCGACGTCTACGAGATCGGCTACGACAGCCTCGACGGGGTGCGGATCGCCGGTTGGTACTGCCGGCCCAAGGCCAGCTACCTCCCGTCGCCCTACCCCGGGCTTCTGATCGTTCCCGGCTACATCTCCGAGCCCACACTCCCGAAGTCCTGGGCAAAAATGGGCTACGCCGCCGTGGGCGTGGCGCCGCGGGGCAAACTCCGCTCCAATCAGCGCTACAACCCTGGATATCCAGGTCTGCTGATCGACAACATCGTCGATCGCCACACCTATGCCTACCGCGGCTTTTATGTCGACGCGTGCCGAGCCGTGGACTTCCTGCTTTCGCGACCGGAGGTGGACCCGACCCGGGTCGGGGTTCATGGCAGCAGCCAAGGCGGGGCATTGACGGTGACCACCGCAGCGCTACGTCCCGACGCCATCCGCTGTGGCGCGGCGGGGGCGCCGTACCTGTGTGGCTTCATGGACGCGGCTGGGCTGACCCACTCCTACCCGTACGAGGAGATCAACGAGTACTTGCGCCTCCATCCGGAGCGCGAACCAGCGGTGCGGGCAACCGTCGCCTATTTCGACGGCGTGAACTTCGCGCCGATGATCCGCTGTCCCATGCTGGTGTACGTCGGGTTGGCTGACGATGTCTGCCCGCCGGAGACGGGTTACGACCTCGTCAAGGCCATGCGCTCTCCGGTGGACCTGCATGCCTACCCGCGCTGCGCCCATGATGCCGGTGTCTACTGGGAGATGCGGAAGATCGAGGCTTTCCTCGCGGAGCACCTGAAGCCCGCGGCCTATAGCCTCCACGCGGAACCAACAGTCGGTTGATCGGAGGGGCGTCCGGGGAGTCATACGGGGGCAAGACTCTCACTTGCGATCCAAGCATCACGCCTGAGTGTATTCCTCTGGCACGCTTTATTGGGCAACGCGACAGAGCGAGAACATTAGGGGAGTAGACTGAGGTCATGGTCCAGGCAGCACCGACAACGTGCCCCACGGACTTGGAGGCGTACTGGAAGCGCCTGGACGACGAGCTTGCCCAGTATCCGGCGGCGCCCGCAGCGGATTACAACCCGTTGCGTTCGACCGCGTTCGCGATCGCTTACGATCTCCGCCTGACGAGCATCAGCCCGTACCGGATCTTCGGCTTCCTCAGCGTGCCGAAAGGCTCCGGGCCGTTCCCAGCGCTTCTAGTGACCCCTCGCTACGGGAGCGTCAACAACCCGCCGCACGACGACGACCGGCGCCGGTACGTAGTGCTAACGCTCATGCATCGCGGTCAACGCCTCGCGGATCGACCGTTCGTCGCCGCCTATCCAGGATTGCTCACGAACGGCATTGAGGATCCCAATGCGTACGTGTACCGCGGCATTATCGCCGACTGCGTTCGCGGCGCAGAGTTCCTCCATTCCCTCCCTGAGGTAGACCCAGACCGCATCGGCATCACCGGGGATGATCTCGCGATGGTGACGGCGGCGCGGCGGCCGATCTTCGCCGCCCTCCATCTCCAGACCGCGAGCCTGCTCTTCTATCGATTGATGGAGGCTCGCGTTCGCACCTCCTCGTACCCGATAGAGGAGGTCAACGACCTGCTGCGAGCGCGTCCCGAGCGTGCGTCAGCCGTCACGCGGACGGTCGCTTACCTGGATCCGCTCCATCACGCGCCAAGGGTGCAGGCGAGCGTGTTGCTTCCCACCGGAGATTCTGGTGCGCTGGACGGGCCAGACTGGTTGCAGCCGTTAGCCGATGCCCTCGGAGGGCAGACCGAGATCTACGGCGTGACCCACGAAGGCGGCACCGATCACGATTGGATTGATGCCTGGATGGCGCGCCGTTTAGGAGTGGAACCGCGCCCCCGTGTCTGGAGGATCGACTAATGGGCGTCTACGACGAACTTGGCCTGCAACCGGTGATCAATGCCGCCGCCACGCTGACGGCCCTCGGCGGCTCTCGCATGCCCCAGGCGATAGTCGACGAGATGGCTGCAGCCGGCCGATCCTTCGTCGATCTCCGGGAGATGCAGCTCCGGGTTGGGAAGCGCATTGCCGAACTGACAGGCAACGAGGCGGCCTATGCCACGTCAGGCGCGGCAGCAGGCATCGTCGTCGCGGTGGCTTCCTCCATTGCCGGGACGGACCCAGCTAAGATCACCGCCTTTCCCTACCTGGACGGAATCGAACGATGCGAGGTGATCGTCCACAGGAGCCAGCGCAACGGCTACGAC
>JALYMD010000438.1 GCA_030773875.1 Chloroflexota bacterium
ACACGGGGCTTTGTTGGGCCCCGCGTTCTCTAGGTATCGAGCGAGGGCGTCCTAGCGGACGTCGAACAGGACGGAGTAGCTGGGATCTGCCACCCCGTCGACCGTGAAGTGGAGCTGCCAGGTGCCCGAGGAGAGGTCGGCCGTGCTCAGGTTGAAGACGTAGCCGCCGAGTTCCTCGTCGTAGCGGAAGTCGGCGTCGGGGTTGGCGTTGCCACTGTCCTCGACCAGCGCCGACGCCGTCCCGTCCAGGTAGGTCAGCCCAGCCGCATTGACAACGATCGCCCCCGACGAGAGGTTGCTGCCCGAGGCGTCGCAGAGCTGCAGCTTGATGGGCACCGTGGCCCCCGCCTTGTGCGCCTTGGTCTGGTCATAGAGTGGGCAGGCAACATAGCTCGGGGCAAGGGGCTCCTCGTAGTCGTAGGTCACCTGGACATCGAGGAAGGTGGGGGCGCCGTAGTCCTCGCCGCGGATCGCCAGCACGTTGGTCCCGGCCACCAGCAGGCTGTCCGGAGCGGTGAAGTTGATCCGGTTCTCATAGCAGTAGCCCGACGTCGCGTAGCCAATCTGGACGCCGTTGAGGTAGACGGTGGCGTTGTTGTCGATGTTGCCGAACACGAGCAGGTTGTGGGCGCCGGCGGGCAGCTCGAACGTCTTGCGGACCAGGATGTCGGTGTTTCCTGGCCACTCCGTCTGGACATTGGTTGTGTTGTTCCACCAGCACACGCCGCTCGTCGTGCCGAAGCCGGCCGCACCGGGCAACCAGGCGGAGTCTTCGTACCCGACGGCCTCGAACCCGGCCCCGACACCGTGATCAACCACCTGGTAGGTGTAGCCGCCTTCCATATAGGAAACAGCGGTGAACGTCGTGCCATGGGCCTGGACGGCCCCGCCAGCGAGGGCGAGCAAGCCAAGGAGGGCCAGAGCCCAGACGCGAGACCATCGAGAGAGCACGCGCGTCATTGACGCATCCTTTCACTATCGCCCGCCACCCGGCGGGCAGCCGAAGACAAGATGTGGCCGACCGGGTGCAACTAAGCCGGCCGCTGGGACCCACGATTCGTCGCATCTCTGATGAGCGAAGGCGAGCGATCGGAGCAGTACTGCAGCCCTATCGTGCGTCACGGCCCGGCCGCGCACATCCGCACAGGAGCGTATTCGGGAGAGAAGCTCCGCCGCACGCGCCTACGTCGCGTGCGCATCTGAGAGCGATCTAGGCGCGGAGCAGGAAGCGGGGGACGGGTCTCGACGGGGCGCGGGGTCGGGACAAAAGCGCCAGCGAAACGCGTAACATGAGAATCGTCGGCAATCGCTAGGGGTGGTCCGTCTCGCTGCCGTACGGCTCGTACGGCAACGGCGGCAGCTCGGCATCGACCGGGATGCGGTAGCAGGTGCCCGGGCGCCCGTCATAGCCGAAGATGGCCCCATCCCGCTGGTACCAGCGGAGACCCTGCCCAGCGTGGATCGGGAAGGAGGCAGCATCAGGGGGAGCATCGGGTTCGGGCGGCAGTGTGGGCAACCTGAACCACTCCAGCCAGGAGATGAAGCGCATGGCCGCCTCGTTGTCACCCTGCACCATCGCAGTGAGGCAGCGGTCGAAGGCAAGGGCCAGGTCGCGCGGGGTGAGCATAGGAGTCCCCTTTCAGGGGGCGCGCGACGGACCGCACCACGCCGATTCATGAACTATAGATCGTGATTTACACTACCATCGTAGGGGCTGACGGCGGAGCAGTCAAGGAGGGACGCGGGAGGATGACCGAGAGGATGAGCGACGGAACGAACGAGGCGTGGCGCGAGTGGGCGATCTTCTCTCACCACGGCCATGTCCTCTTCTACGTGGCGGCCAACCCCAGCGCCACGATCCGGGCGATCTCCGACGCCCTCGGCATCTCCGAGCGCCACGTCGCCCACTGCCTGAAACAGCTCCAGACGGCGGGCATGGTTCACGCCGAGCGGGCGGGGCGGCGCAACTTCTACACAGTCAACCCCGAGGCGCGGCTCCGCCATCCCACCCTGGCGCACATCACCCTGGATCGGATCGTCCAGGCCGTGACACCACTGCCGCCCTCTAAGGAGCGCACCTAATGTCTCGTATCCGCAAACCTGAGACGACTCTAGCTGCGGTCCCTAACCCACGCTCCGAGCGCAGCTCCCTCCCCTGCCAAGAGCACGAACGGACCAAAGAAAAAGACGAGGACGACCACGAGCGAAATCGGATCGCCCCCGCGCCCCTCGGTGCGGGGATTCATCGTGCGAGGTGGCCCGTGTCGCTAGAACCAGCGGCTGACGACCACCCAGATGGTTCCGAGGATGGGCCACAGGAGGGCCAGGAGCACCACGACGCTAATGAAGCTGATCAAGGGATTGGGCACGCCGTCCATCTCTCCTCCTCCTATCCGGGCAGGTTCGCCCTCTGCCCGGGTCCAGGCTCACAGCTTCCGCCACCGTGAGCATTGTGGCGGTCGCTGGTTTTACCGTCCCAACGGCAGCAGGATGGTCGAGAAGTCTCCGCTGGCTCGCTGCGTGTCGCTGCCGTTCACTTGCGCGTTGAGCGTGAGCGGCAACAGCTCCCGCGGCATCGTGCCGGACCCGCCCACGGTCGCTGCGGCGGCCTGGGCTCGCCACTGGTCGCGCCAGCGGAGGAAGGCCTTGATGCTCGTGTCCGCCCCCTGCGACTGGCATCGGTCACGAACCGCGCTCCCGTCCATCGCAGTCGATGCCCCGACCGACGGGCCCGTGCCGGCCCCCTAGTGCCCGCGGCACTGCCGCCCGTCGCAGCGCCAGCCGGCCGCGCGCCTGTTTCTCCTCCAGCGATCGCAGGGCCACGAACCGCCACGCCCGGATCCGCCAGCGCCAAC
>JALYMD010000439.1 GCA_030773875.1 Chloroflexota bacterium
CGCCTCGGCCTCCCCCACGGATGGGGTGTCGCTGTGGCGATCGGGCTCCGCGCGATTCCAACCCTCGCCGACCGGTTCACGGCAATCTCCGACGCGCAACAGGCCCGCGGCCTCAACCTCGATGGGAGTAGCCTCCAGCGTCTCCGCGCTCGGGTTCCAATCCTGGTTGCGACGGTTGTCGCCGCTATCCGGACGGCCGATCAGATGGGCGCAACCGTCGCCGCCCGAGCCTATGGTGCCAACCGCCGTCCGACTGCATTCCGAGACCTGCAGATGCGCCCGGTCGACTGGCTGATCCTCGCTCTCACCCTAGTGGGAGGTACGCTGCTCCTCGCTGCAGCCGGGACCGGGCGACTCGACACGTGAGAGAGGCCTGTCAAGCATCACGATCCGCGTGGGAAACACGCTCTGCCCATCGCCGCACGATACCTGGAACGAGAGAACGACATCCTCTCCTCGTTGATGACCATCCAATCGAAGCTCGGCATCCATCCTGGCGACTGGTGCCCGATGGGTCCCGAAGGCACTCTGGTATGATCCGAGCGTCCCTACTCACGGCTTGAATGCCACTCTGATCACCAGTGAAAGGCCTCTCCGATATATGCGGGCGCT
Source organism: Chloroflexota bacterium (assembly GCA_030773875.1). The sequence continues at coordinate 613 of JALYMD010000439.1, forward strand.
CCTCAGTGTTTTCGATAAAACCGGTGTTGTCGAGCTAGCCGAGTCCCTGGCCGACCTTGGCTTCGATATCGTCTCCACGGGAGGGACCCTCCGCCAGTTGTCCGCCGCTGGTGTGGACGTGACGGCCGTGACGGATGTCACCGGATTTCCCGAACTGTTGGATGGGCGTGTAAAAACGCTCCATCCTCGCATCCACGCTGGGCTGCTCGCGCGTCGCGATGACACGACCCACCTCGATCAACTCACCGAGCACGGGATCCCGACCATCGACCTGGTTGTCGCCAACCTCTACCCATTCGGCGAGACCGTTCAAGATCCGCGAGTGGCCGTCGAAGAGGCAGTCGAGCAGATCGATATCGGCGGGCCGGCGATGATCCGGGCAGCCGCCAAGAACTTCGCGGGCGTCATGGTCGTCACCGACCCGGCTGATTACCCGCTCGTGATCAGCGAACTCCGAGCCGGAGACATCTCTTCCGAGCGGAGGCGAGCCCTCGCTGCCAAGGCGTTCGCGCACGTCGCCGCGTACGATGCCGTGGTCGCTCAATATTTGCGCGGCGGCGACAGCGACCAGACCCTTTTTCCCGAGGAGTTCAGCCTCGCAGGCCAACGCATCCGCCATCTGCGTTACGGCGAAAACGCTCACCAGCGGGCGGTGGCATATCGGCGGCTCCAAGCGGGCCAGGCGAACGTCGGTGTGCTGGATGCGGAACAACTCGCGGGCAAGGAACTCTCCTTCAACAACCTGCTCGACGCTGATGCGGCATGGGGAATCGTGCGGGCGTTTTCCGAGCCGACGGCAGGGATCGTGAAGCACACGATCCCCTGCGGCCTCGCCAGCCGGGACGCCTTGCCCGAGGCCTTCGCGGCGGCGCTGGCGGGCGATCCAGTGTCGGCCTTCGGTGGCATCGTCGCACTCAACCGTCCCGTGGACGAGGAAACTGCCCAACGGTTGGCCGATGGCTTCTTCGAAGTCATCGTGGCACCGGGATTCAGCCTGGCCGGGCGGGGAATTCTCGCTCGCAAGAAGCAGCTGCGGCTCCTGCACATGCCTGAGTCTGGCTTGGAGACCGGCTCCCGACGCCGCTCCTGGGACATCCGGCTCATCACCGGCGGGTTCCTCGTCCAAGACGATGATCTTGAGCCAGACGATAGCTCGACGTGGCGAGTGGTCAGCAACCGTTCCCCAAGTGACGTCGAACAGGTTGACCTCCGATTCGCATGGGAAGCTGTCCGCCACGTCAAGTCCAATGGAATCGTGCTCGTCAAGAATCGCGCCGTGATCGGCGTGGGAAGCGGCCAGCCCAACCGCTTAGAGAGCGTCAACATCGCCGCACGGCGGGCAGGGGAGAACGCTCACGGAGCTGCCCTTGCCAGCGACGCCTTCTTCCCATTCGCGGATGGTCTGGAGGCCGCGGCGGCGGTCGGCGTCACCGCCGTGGTCCAGCCTGGTGGGTCGGTGCGTGACGAAGAAGTGATCGAGGCGGCAAACGCAGTCGGCATGGCGATGCTCTTCACCGGTCAGCGTCACTTCCGGCACTAAGAAGCGCTTGCACCGATCAGTCATCCCACCCACATAAACCGGCTCCGGATATGATCCCGGCACTTGGCGACCAGAAGGGCAGGTTCGCTCGACGCAACGGCCCTCCATGCTTAGCGCGTGGAGGGCCGTCAGTCTGAATGCGGAGAAGGCTGCGTCGGAGGCACTAGGTGGCGGTTGCGCCAGGAACCACAGCAGCCCTCTCGTCCATACGCTGGAGCCACATTTCTGGCCGCCGGATCTCCGCCATCGTCGGCAGGAACTGCGGGCCATCCCAGATCCGTCGAACGAAGTCGTGGCCCCGCTCCTGAACGACACGGTCGATGAAGGCCTCGCCGAGACGGTATTGCTCCATCTTCACGTTCAACCCTGTGAGCCGGGCGAAGAGCTGTTCCCCGAACGAACGCTGCCGCTGCCGCTGCTCGAACTTCCGAGCGATGGTTTCGTAGGTAGGGAGCAGGTCACGGCCAACAGCATTCATCACGTGATTGGAGTAGCCCTCCACCATACACATGGTCGCCTGCATGGCATTGAATAGCTCTCGCTGCTGAGGCGTCATCAGGGCTTCGATCCAGCTGCCTTCGCCACGGCCCCGGCTCCGGGCCCGATCCACGAAAACCCGCAGTCCTCGGACCCCGTTCTTCAAGTGGTCGGCGTCCTGCTTCAAAAACTCCATGTACTGCTCAAGCAAGCCGTTGAAGTGCGCCCGTAACCAAGGGTGGGCCTCAAACTCAAAGGCGTGCGTCGTCTCGTGGAGCGCTAGCCACATCCGAAAGTCGTCCCGAGGCAAGTCGAGCATCCCCTCCACCGCCCGGATGTTGGGCTCGACGTAGTACAGCTTCCCCGCTTCCACTGGTTCCCGTCCCAGCAGCGAGAGATCGTACTGCCCAAGAACACGACGTGCGAGGTATCCGAGCAGCAGGCCAAGTTCAGCACTGAGCACGGTCTGGTTGATCCCGCCCCACAGCACAGACGCCACGGAGTTCGTGCCGTTGTCCGAGGGTTTGAGATGTTCCAAGGGGGCAAAGAGAACCTTGAACGCGTCCAGGTTCGCGTGTATCCAATCGATCCGGTCGAACGCAAACGTGCGTTCCAACGAGGACGGTAACTCGCTCCCGGTGTAAGCCATGACGATCGGAACGCATTGCTCGACCAGCCCTCGGTAGTAGGCATCGAGCCGAGACCGCTCGGTAGCCGTAAGCGCATGCCCGCGATTCATATTCACCGCGATCAAGCGAGCTTGCTCCCAGTCGATGAGTCCTGGAGCCCGCTCACGCGAAGCAAGAGATCGCGCCTTCCCGCCCGCCCAGGCACCCACCGCAGCACCGGCCAACAATCCAACCCCGATCACCCGGCGATCGACTGGCCACTCACTCCGCCCATGCCCGGGGCGCCCGTTCGGTGTAAAGCCAACCATCAAATACCTCCCCTGTAGACCAGGCGGAATTATGGCACGCCGGGCCGCCGCCTCGTCGAGGGGGACGGGTGGTGGCCGAAGCACGCCAAGAGCCCCCAGCGACGCAGGTCACTGGGGGCTCTTAGGGAAGGGGTAGCGGGGGGGGGATTCGAACCCCCGACCTTTGGGTTATGAGCCCAACGAGCTGCCGCTGCTCCACCCCGCGTCACGCACGCCCACACCCACGATCCGAGTCCGGCTCACCCCCCACACCCCCGCCGGCCGCCCAAAGGCGGTCAGGTGGGGGGCGGGAGCGCCCGCGGCGGCCTCGCCTCCCGCGGGGTCGCCCCCGCAGTAC
>JALYMD010000440.1 GCA_030773875.1 Chloroflexota bacterium
TTGCGCCCAGTCGGCAGCAGCGTCACTTCCGGCACCTCCGCCTGGCGCAGCCGCTCGGCGACCCAGTCCGCCGCCCGCGCCACGTCTGCATCGTGCGCCGGCAGGGCGCTGACGCTCGGGATGCGCAGGAACTCGCAGAGATCGTCGACCAGCCGCTCCTCATGCTCCGCCAGGTAGCTCTCACAGGTCTGGGACATCCGGTTTACCTCCACCATCAATGGTCGTTGGGCGAGGGTGCTGCACCCTCCGCCCTCTGGATAACTTCAGTCACCGCTCCCACGACGATGCCCATGTCGGTCCAGAAGGTGGCTCCCGCCAGCCGGGGCATCATACCGTCCGGCATGCGGCTGGGTCCGTTCTGCTCGGCGCACCTGCCCCATCGACGCTTCCTGCCCCGGTCTCCTGGAAATCGAGGCAACACGGGCCAAGTTAGCCGTTCGATCCACCGAGCGGAGGATCGGGCGGCAGGACCCCAGGCGGGGCGTAGCGCGGGGGGCGGCGGGCTTGGGTCGACTGCTCAAAGGCGTAGGCGAGCTTGATCAAGGTCGGCTCGCTGAAGGCCCGGCCCATGAAGGTGATTCCTACCGGCAGCCCGAAGGCCTGACCGGCGGGAACCGTGATCGCCGGATAGCCTGCCAACGCCGCCGGCCGGGAACTGCTGCCGGCAGAGCGACCTCCATTGACCAGGTCCGTTTTCGCGGCCGGGTTAGTCGTCGGCATCACCAGCGCATCGAGGTGGAACTGCTCCATCACCGCGTCGATGCCTTCCCGGCGCGAGAGGCGGTAGTTGCGCTCCAGCGCGGCGAGGTAGGCCGGATCCGTCAGCGGCCCCTTCTCCTCGGCCATCAGGAGCAGCTCCTGCCCGAAGAAGGGCATCTCCCGCTCGGCGTGCGTCTCGTTGAACGCGATCAGGTCGGTCAGGGTGCGGACCGGCGCCTCCGGGCCAAGCGCGCCCAGATAGGCGTTCAGGTCCGCCTTGAATTCGTAGAGAAGGACGGTCAGGGTCGTGTCGTCGGAGGGCGGCCACCCACTCGTCATTTCCCGGGCAGTCGGGATATCCGCTGGGTCGACGATCTCCGCGCCGAGCTTCCGCAGCGCGTCCAGCGCATCTTCACAGATCGCATCGGCCGGAGGGCTGTACCCCCAATACACCTCGCGGGGGACGCCGATGCGGGCCCCGCGCAGCCCGTCCGGGTCGAGGAATCGCGTGTAATCGGCCGGAGCCTCGGCGGCGTGGGTCGCCGGGTCGTCAGGATCGGCGCCAGCGATCGCCCCAAGGAGGAGCGCCGCGTCGGCGACGGTCCGGGTCATTGGGCCGACCGTGTCCTGACTGTGGGAGATCGGGATGACGCCGGCCCGGCTGGTTAGGCCGACCGTCGGCTTGATCCCGACGACCCCGTTGGCCGAGGCGGGGCTGAGGATTGAGCCGTCCGTCTCCGATCCGAGCGCCCCGGCGGCCAGGTTCGCCGCGATTGCCACCCCTGAGCCGGAGCTGGAGCCGGAGGGGGTGACGTCGAGGGCGTAGGGGTTCAGGCAGAGCCCGCCGCGGCCGCTCCAACCGCTGGAAGAGCGCGGGGAGCGGAAGTTGGCCCACTCGCTCAAGTTGGTCTTTCCGAGCAGGACCGCCCCGGCGGCCCGGAGGCGTGCTGCGACGAAGGCCTCGGCGGGCGGACGGGCGCCGAGGAGGGCGAGCGAGCCGGCAGTCGTCTCCATCCGGTCGGTTGTCGCGATGTTGTCCTTGATCAGCACGGGGACGCCGTGCAACGGCCCTCGGACCCTGCCCGCCCGGCGCTCCCGGTCGAGGGCGTCGGCGATCTCCAGCGCCTCCGGGTTGACCTCGATGACCGAGCGGAGCCTTGGCCCACCCCGATCGAGCGCTTCGATCCGCTCCAAATACATCTCAGCCAACCGGCGGGCCATCACCTCGCCGGCCTCCATCTGGGCTTGGAGGCCGGCGATCGTCGCCTCCTCCAGCTCCCCGTGCGGCCCCACTCCGAAGCCGGTCTCGTTCTCGCCTCCCCCCGCCATGATGTTCCCCCCAGCGCCCACCCGCCCCATCGCTCCCGATGCGGCCGCAGCCACCCACCACTGCCGATGTCCGCGCCAATCTGACCTGCCTGCTCGGGACGTTGCCCCAAAACGGCGGTCAGTGTACCGCCGAGTGTTTCCCACGGTCGTAGACGGTAGAGGCTCCACGTTTCAGTCGCCCTGACCCGTGACGCCCAGGTTAGACCCAAACCGCTCCGGTCACGATGTCCCCCAACTCGGCTATCCTCCCCTGCCTGACGTGCGGCTCTCGCGGAGCCGCCTCACCCAAAGTCGCGGCTCACCACGGCGGAACAAATGGAGGATGGCGTGCGCATCGGAGTGACCTTCCCGCAGATCGAGTTCGGCAACGATCCGATCGCGATCCGCGACTACGCGCAGACGGCCGAGGGGCTCGGCTACACCCATTTCCTCGCCTACGACCACGTCCTGAGCGCGGACACCACGAACCGGCCCGGCTGGTCCGGCGCCTACGCGCTGAAGGATCCGTTCCACGAGGTCTTCGTGCTCCTCGGCTACCTGGCGGGCCTGACTACGACCCTCGAACTGGTGACGGGCGTGTTGATCCTGCCGCAGCGGCAGACGGCCCTGGTCGCCAAGCAGGCCGCCGAGGTCGACGTGCTCAGCGGCGGCCGGCTCCGGCTCGGGGTGGGCGTGGGCTGGAATGCGGTCGAGTACGAGGGGCTGAACAAGGACTTCGGCGACCGGGGCGTTCGCAGCGAGGAGCAGATCGCCCTCCTCCGCGCCCTCTGGACC
>JALYMD010000441.1 GCA_030773875.1 Chloroflexota bacterium
CGGGAATCGTCGACACCCCGTTCTGGAACGAGGTGGATCGGCAGTTCGCCAAGTACCTCAACATGGAAGTGGGAGAGCCCAAGCGCACCTTTGTCCAAGGGATCCCGCTGGGCCGCATCGAGCAGCCAGAGGACGTGGCCAACGCCGCCGTGTTCCTTGCCTCCGAGGAGGCGAACTACATCAGCCAACAGACGCTCAATGTTGACGGCGGCATCTGGCCAAGCTGATAGGTCCGCGAGACCATTCCTGCCGTGCGTCGTCTTGCCACAGCCTATCTCTTATCCCATCAGTCGTTTGAGGACGCTTCCAAGCCGCTCCTATACTCTCTGTCATCCGCCGCAATCATGCCTCGATCCCCAGCCGTTCCAACACCTCCTCCCGCCCGACGACCTCGACCAGCCGGTACCAGGCGATAGTGTGGAAGCGCTCGGCCAGGACTAGGACGTGCTGGTGGCGCCAGGACCAGCCATCCACCTTTGCCTCCCAGACCTCTACCACCTTCCCCTCGGCGATCAGTTCGTCGATGAGCCGCCGAAAGTGAGCGGCACGCACGCGTCCGCCGATGATCTGGCGCAGCGCGGCCCACGACCAGCGGTCGGAGGACAGGAAGTAGCAACGCCCCAAGCGGGGCGTGTCGGCCAAGTGGTACAGCATCCGCTCCTTGAGCACCTCGTCGCGGCTCGGCTCCGCCGGCAGCGGCGTCACCACCCGGACGACAGCGGGGCTAGGCGTCACCTTGCCCGCAAATTGTCGCTCCCCGAGCGAGGTTGGCTCCGTTGAAGCGCTCATGACCGACTCTCCCTCCGGCGCACCGCCCGCCGGTAGCTCTGCCAGGCCTGCCGAAGCGCCTGAACCGCGTCGTCGCAGGCCCGCTGCGTCCGCAGGTGCTCGGCAAACTCCTCCTCCGTCGCCCCAGCAGCGGGCCAGTGTGGGTCTTGGGCGGCGTCCCGTGCTAAGTCCCGGTCGCGGTGTCGCGCTTCGCCTGTCCCGCGAGCCACTGCGTGAACGTCTGGGTTTCCATTACCCGTTCTCCTCTCGTCTCGTCTCGTCGTGTGTCCTTGCCGCCGGCGGGACCGGGAGCGACACGGCGTAGGGCGGTACCAGCCCTGTGTCTCGCGTCGCTTGGGGACCGGAACGCCCCGCTAGGCCCCGCCTCCCCTCTCTCCTCTTCGGTGCTCACCCCCTCTCCTCTCGTCTCGTGGCGCGTCTCGGTGCCTTCGTGGGTTCCCCGTTTCCCGGCCCTGCAGGGGGTGGCAGGGGGTGACAGGGGGTTCCGGCTTTCTCTTGTGTGGGTCGTCCCTCTCCGGTACCGTCCCAGACGGAGGACAGACCCCCCTGCGCCCCCCTGCTACCCCCTGCGCCCGGCCTAACCGAACACCGCCTCCGACGCTCCCCGCTCGCACACCCTGCACACCCCGCACACCCCCTGGCCGCTCCTGTCCGTCTCCGTCTCCTGTCCCCCCCTCCTGTGTCCCACAGCACTCGGACCGGGAGAGGGTGTGTAGGGTGTGGAGGGTGTGCGGCCCTATTGAATCGCGCCGGTGCCGAACAGCGGCTCGTATCCGCTTGCCGGCGGCTCGTCCCTGGTTCGTGTCGGCCAGGCTTGGGACTCGTCTTGCCGGACCAGTCGGTAGCGCTTGGCTTTCGACCGTCCCGCCGTGCTTGGTCGAATCTTGTAGTTGCCATACACCCGGTCGACCCGCCTTGTCAGCTCGTTGCCGAACGATGTCGGAGACAGCGACTCGAAGTACTCGATGCCGCTTGCCGTGTAGCGAAGCTCCTTCCCCGTTACGTTGTCGCCGCCGTGCGTCTCCGCCCAGGACTCGACCAGCGCGTGCCAGGGTGCTTCCTCGCTGCCCTTCTCCTCGTAGAACTCGATCGCGTTGGCCATGAAGCCCTCGATGCCAGCGACGTCGAGGACGCCGCCCATCACCGACACCCAACTCTCATAGGTGCCCAGCGTCTGGTTGCCCTTCGGCCGTCCTGCCGCCAGCCACGCCTGCCAGAGCGTCAACGCCGCCCAGGTCAACTCGCCCCGGTGCTCGTTGGACCAGGCTTTCAGGTTGTGCTTGAAGCCACCGCGCAGGTAGGGTCGCTCCACTCCCGCATCCATTCGGATCCGGACCGTGCGCCGTGCCGTCTCGCCGTCCATCTCCGGGTTGTTGCCGGTGGCGATCCAGACGCAGCGCGGCTCGATTTCGACGTCCTGGTTCGTGCCCAGCAGCCGGTCCTTCCACAGGGTCGTCGTGAGCGCCGATTGCAGCTGGCCGGAGTTGAGCTTCTGCTTGAGGTTGTCGATCACGATGAACGGCGAACCCTTCATGAGCTCGGTCGTGATCTTCTTCCGCCACTCCTCGCCGTCGCTGCTCTCGGTCATCGTCGGGGCGCCGGCCTTGCCGACAATCGGCGCGGTGAGGACTTGCAGGAGCAGGCCCTTGCCGGTGCCCTCGGTTGGCGCTTCGATCAGGTGCAGTGGCGTGGGACCCTCGATCAGCTCCCGGCCAAACGGGAGGAGGAACAGCGCGAGCGCGTTCGCTCGGTCGCTGCTCGGCTTGCCCTCCTTCGCGACGAACGGGAAGTCCACCAGGAGGTCGTCGAGGATCAGGCTCTTTGCCCGTGCTATGTCGGCCGCGGTTGGCCGTTCCGCCACATTGGGAATCGTCAAGCCGGCCGGGAGGTCCAGGTAGACCTGTGCCGCCTCGCTGTAGCCGGCTTCGGTCTGGAGTTGACCGTTTGCCGCGAAGATGGGAGCCGACACGATGCGGTTCAGGATCGGGAGCGGTGGTGTCGGCGTTGCAAGGACGTTGCGGACGATATCGAGCGGTGGGTTAGCCGGCTCGGGTCCCTTCTTCGTCAGCCGACGCCAGTTGACGACCTCCGCCAGCCGGTGCCGCAAGCGGTCCACGGTCAACAGCCGGAGAGACTGTCCCTTGCGGCCCTCGTCATATTCGAGCCGGACCGGGACGCCGGCTTGTAGGAACAGCGTCGGCGGCTCGTTCGCGGCCGTCACCGCCGACCAGACTCGCTCGGTCTTGCGGTCGAGGTTGCCCTCGCCGGCAAAGATCATCGGTCGGTCGTCGTCCGGAAACGACTCCAGGCCCAGCCACTCCCGAACCTTGGCGACCACCTTCGGATCGATGTACTCCTCGCGGAGGCGCTGCCAGCCGGTCGTGTGCTGCCCAGCCTCGTATGCTGTGAACGTGCTACGAACGGCCGCGATTCGGTCGTTTAGCTCGTGAGTGTCGCCGGCGACGGTGCAGACCGCGACGACGAAAGTGACTCCCTCCTCCTCCGACCAGCCGGCTCGCGCCAGGCCGCCCGACAACGCCAGTGTCGTGTCGTGGTGATGTCCCGATCCCGGCCAGTGGCGCGCCAGGAGCGCGACCGCTGCCGTCCGGTCCACTTGCTCCAGGAACGCCTCGCGCTCGACTCGCGCCGGCTCTCCGAATTGGTGCCAAACGAGCGGCTCGCCGTCGGGGTGGATGCTCGGCGGCACCATTGTCTGGTGCTTCGTGCTGCGAACTTCCAGGACCATACCGCCCAGCGGGTCCTGCCGGCTGATGCGGTCGGTGTCCGGTAGCGGCTCACAGACGTAGAACCGGTGCGACTCCGGCCGGCTGGCCCGACCGTGCCGCAGATCGGTTGCTGGCAGCAGCAGCCGTCCCGCGTGGACCGCTTCGGAGCAGTCCAGGTCCAGGTCGATGAGGCCACCGGACAACTCGCCCAGGACCAGCCCCAGGGGGTCGCCAGGCTGAATGTGCTCCTCGACGTTCGACGCGTCGATCCGGGTGTTTTGCCAGTCGCGGAGTCGGGCGATCTTCGTGCCGGGAATAAGCGGGGTCGGGTTCCAACCCTTCTCTGCGTAGGTTCGTGCCTCTACCAGGCTGTCAGATTGACGGCGATTTCCGTCTCGTGTTATACTAGTATTCGAATACATGTTCATCTCCTAATAATAAGCGGTAGAGCCGGGGTTCCCTCCCGGCTCAAGCCGTGTCTACCGTTCGGCCTGATCCGTTGCGGTGCCGACCGGCTTCGCCAGCAACTCCTCCACGTACGGTCGCGTCTCCTCGTTCAGCCAGGCTTCCGCCAGGAAGTCGCGCAGGGCACCGTGGGTGAAATACCGGTGGTGGCCGACCTTCAAGGAGGCGATCTTGCCCTTTGCCACCATGCGGTAGAGCGACCGCTGACTCACGCCGAGAACGGCGGCGGCCTCGTTCAAGGTGAACAGGCGGCGCTGGATGGGGATCGGCTTGTCGCTAGCCGGGTGGGTGGCGGTTGAGCCTTGCAGGGTCATACGCGGCGCTCCTTTCGAACGTGTGGCGGGGTGCCGAGGTCCGGGAACGCCAAAGGCCCCGGCCACCGACACGCCGCCCTTGCGGGAGAAGTGTCGGCAGCCGGAGCCTAGGGATGTGCAATCCGCTGCTGCTATTGCCCGGTCGGTGTCTGCTGGCCCCGAGACGGAGCCTCCCTGATCACCTTGGCGGTCCTACCCGACCGACCGGCCTCTCTGTATATCTACAGTATACCACGCCGTGTCATATGCTGACAATCCCTGACACCGATATGGCCTACTGTCAAGCATCCTAAATGACAGCCAGCCTTCGATTGAACCGTTCTGACCGAACTGAAGCGGGACGCGGCGGTCGTGGTGACGCTAGGAGACTTGCTCTAAGTTGTAGAACAGGCGACTGCAGGGGAAGGCCCGTGTCACCAACGTCTTCGCCAAGCTCGCGGTCGACTCGCGTGCCGCCGCCTGCACCGCCCACTGGCGCGGGCTCGCAGGAGTTGGCCCGGTCCCTCGGGCTCGTCGGCCTCGGCGGCGCGGCGGCCGCGCTCGCCTACCGGGTTCGGACCAGATCGGCCGAGGAGGTGGAGGGCTAAGCCGACGGGGAGAGGCAATGCCTGAGGCACTCCTCGGCATCGGTCTGTGTCCACTGGGAGCGATGAGGCCTCTGGCAAGCACCAGGGGCCTCATCGCTGTCTAGACCACCACTAGTCGGCCGCAGCCGCCAGGTCGTGGTTAGTCCAGCGCAGCGTAACCAGGCTGGTCCGCTCCCGTACGGAACGCCCAGATCATAGTCAGCGAAAAGAGCAACCCTTGGACCGAGAGGATGGTGGCGCGCTGCGCGGCGGGGAGATCGCGGTTGACGCGGTCCGCCAGGATTGGCTCGTAGACTCCGATCGCGAATTCGGCGACGACGTACGTGGCGACCGCGAGCGCGAGTGACCCACTGCCAAGCCCAATTCCGGCAGCGATCACGGCGGCGGTGAGGACCGCGCTCCAGGTGGTGAATCCACCGCGAGCGGTGACGCGATGGGCGACCCAGGCTCCAGCCGCAACCAGAACAAACGAGCCTCCGATCAGGAGCCCGATGGATGAGGTGGTCAGCCCGTGCTCATTCAGCACCGCCTGGGCGTAGAGTTCAATCAGGGCCACCAGCGTCCAGAGCACCGCCGCGAAGGCGAGCAGCGCGGCCAGCCCGGGCCGGCGGCGCACGATCGTCATCGCGGCGCCGATTGTCTGCCCGATCCCGGCATGCACCTCCCGCTCCCGCTCCGGCTTCCGCAGGCCCGCCGCCAGCGTAGCCCCCGCCAGCCCGGTCATCACCGTCAACGCATATGGCCAGGTGAAGCTGATGTCCGCGAGGGTCGCACCGAGCCAGTAGGCGGCTGCCGCCATAAGGCAGGAGGCCGACATGAGCCGACCGAAGACGCCGGTGAAGCGATCGGTCGTTCCCCGCTCTGCGAGAGCGTCATAGAGGAACGCGGTCTGAGCTCCTGAGCGAAACGTCATTGACGCTCCGGAGAGGTA
>JALYMD010000442.1 GCA_030773875.1 Chloroflexota bacterium
ACCGAGAGCTACCTCAAGTTCCTCAGCTTCCACGCTCGGTTCCATCGCTACTCCCCGGCCAACGCGTTGCTGATCATGAGCCAGCGGCCTGACGCAACCCGGGTAGCGGGCCTCTCGACCTGGAATCGCCTGGGCTACCGGGTGCGGGCCGGGGAGCGGGCGATCTGGCTCTGGGCGCCGATCCTGAGGAAGGGGGTCGACTCTACCACTGGAGAGGAAGGAAAAACCTTGGTCGGGTTCCGGCCGGCCGCCGTCTTCGATGCTTCGCAGTTGGCCAACCTGGACGAGAAGCCCCTACCCACGATATTCACCCCGCTGCCAGATGACTTGGAGGAGCTGTACCAACGGGTCCGAGGACGGATCGAGGCGGAGCGGATTGTGGTAGGGGAACGGCCACTGCCGATGGGGGTACAGGGAGTCTCGTTGGGCGGGGCGATCTTCATCCGGCCGGGACTCGACTCGCGCAACCGGCTCGCGGTCCTGCTGCATGAACTCGCCCATGAACTGGCACACCGGGGTGAGGCGCAGCGGGCGAAGCCAGTGGCGTTGCGGGAGTTGGAAGCCGAGGGTGCGGCCTATGCGGTTGGGGCGACCCTGGGCCTCGACATTCCCCACAGTGCGGACTACTTGCTGGGATACGGCCTGGACGCGGCGGCGCTCCGGGCATCGCTGGGGACGATCCAGACGCTCGCTCGGCGGGTGTTGGCGGTCGTCGACAGCGATCGCGAGGAGCCGGTAGCGGCCTAACAGCGGGACCGAGACCGGCGACGACCTGGATTTTTGGCGGGTGGTGGCACTAACGTCACCACCCGCCGCTAGTCATTCCGAGCCCCATCGCCGGCCCGAAACTGAACTTTTCCGATCTGTCCGCGAACCAGGAAGCCGGACGTTTTGCCGGACAATTCGGACTTTTCAGAAAAGTGTCCGGCAACTGGCTCGGTGGCCGCTCCGTCCTCATGTCCTTTGACACGTCCTCCTGCCGCGAATACCCGCGTCCGTATGCGCGATGTTCTTCCCTGATCGTGTCGGAGCAACGCTGTTCGCCGTGACTAGGACAGCCGGACATCAGGCGACACTTTCGCCTCTTACCTGACAGTTTTAGGGCGAGTTGTCCGGCACAGCGGCGAGATCGTCCGGAAGACTGTCCGGCAAAAATCTGGCGGTCAGGGTGCGCACCATAACCCCATCAACATGCATGCCGGCGGTCCGGCTGCCAGCGGGAGAGCACTTGCCTCATGCTGAGGAGGTAGAAGAAGCGACGCAGGAAGCGGTACCGACCCCAGGGACCAAGGCCTGCGCATGTTGGATTGAGGATGATCACAAGACGCCGGGCAGGAGTGGCAGGCAGCAACAGGCAGACCGTGGGAGTCGCGTCATCCTGTCCGATCCTCAAGGACTTGACGTCCGGCGACCGAGACGCCGCGGCGGTGACCATGGCCCGGGGCACGGACAAGCCGGATGGGCTTCACTCGGTGAACGCACCTCTCGGCCACCGCTGGAGGTACTTCCCGAGCAGGCTCAATCCTGCTAGAGCCTGTTATGGACTTGAGGGAACGGAGCCGAGTCATTGAAAGGTCCCGAGGGCATCGGCACCCCGGAGATGAGCCGTTCCGGCAACCCCAATCCTGACCTTGCCTGCTCCGCTCGGGCATCATCGGCGAGCGTGCGTCAACTCCTGTGAAGAATCGGTGTGGTCACGGCTTTGCCTGCCGAAAAGTGCATAACACGCTCTAGTGGGGCGGACCGAACTCACACAGTCCTGGATGAGCGGCCGCAAGTGGGGGACGAGTGACCTGATCGGCGAGCCTTGAGGAGGTGAGGAGGATCTTGATGAGGAGCCGTACCGCCGAGCGCAGCCACAAGGAGGACTCGCTTGCGTGCGAGTTGGTCGTCGAGGCGGTTGTCAGCGTGCCTCGCCCCTGCCGACAAAGTGATCGAGTGGAGGGCACCAGATCATCTGGACGTCGGGTGCCCGGGTCGACGGGTGAACTGAACCAACCGCTTGCCCAGAGCCTGGACCGTCCCCTGCACCATCAGGAGGAGCTTTATCGCGTCGCGTCTGATCAGGCTGAACAGAAACACAAACGTCGGGTAGCCTTGGATGACCGGCTGCCGGGCCAACGTGTAGCCAACAACCAGGGACGGGATCTCCTGATAGCTGTCGGGGCTCCAGAGAAACGTACCGTTGATGGCGAATGTGTCCTTCAGGCGAGGACCTCCCAGGTGACTGTCTCTGCAGTCTCCGGAAGGTCTTCCTCTAGCTCCGAATCGCGGCCGGAAGTCCTGTGCAGGAAGGTCGAGATTGTGAAAGATCTCACGATCGTTCAGTTACTGAACGATCCCGTACGGTGTTCGGGAAGCCAAACGGCCCACGGGGGAGAGCC
>JALYMD010000443.1 GCA_030773875.1 Chloroflexota bacterium
ACTTCGGCTGCGTAGTGGGCGCACCCTCGACCATCTTGTTGGTCGAGGGTCGACCAACTGCACGGTAGGCCTCCAGCAGCTCAAAGACGCGGTCCCAGTGAATCCGATAGTGCATCCGCGCCGGCAGCCCGCGGCGCTGTTCCTCAATCACGCCCAACTTCCGCAGGTTTCCCCGCGCCTGCTCCTGCTGGTAGCGGTTCAGCGTCGTCTCTTCCCGCAGCTCCTCCCGCGTCTTATAGATCCACTCCGGGTCGGATCCCTTATCCGACCAGAAGGCCAGCTGTTGAAAGAGCAGGGCCTCGTAGACCCCGCCTAAGACCCGGGCCATGATGGGATGGAAGGCGATCGGCCGATCCGACAAGAGCGAGCGCATGACGTCGTAGGGGTCAGGTGGCGGCACGACATAGCCCCCCTAGAGCGAGAAGAGGCGTTTCCACCAGCAGGAACGGGCACCCAGCATAGGACATGACCCTTGGACTGTCACTGAGTGACCCTGGATCAAGAGATGGTTCATGTCCTAACTCGCAAACAAGCGCCGCCACCAGGAGGGGCGAGGGGACGAATCGGGGAGAATTTCGGCGTCGAGGATGGCTGATGTTGTCGCCTGGGGCAACGCCTCCAAGCGGTGATTGACCTCGCCGAGGCTCTGGGCCATCTGCGACAGAATCACATCCTTGCGCCGCAGCTCTTCCGCCCGTTCCTCTCCGACCCTCTTGAGCTCAGCCCGCAAAAAGGCGTTCTCGTCCCGCAGCTGGGCCACTAGATCGGAGTCAGGGGCGGTAGGTTTTCCCTGGGTGACAAGGTGAATCGTGGCCTTGGTCGATCCGTTTGACCCATGCGTCGATCCCTGGGTCGAGGTATCCGTCGACCCGTTGTTTGTGCCATGGGTTGTCCCGTGGTTCGTCCCAGGATCGGTGGAAAGCACCTTCTGGGCTTGGTCCACCAGAACCAGCCAGCAGCCGTCCTCACCCTTGATGGCCGGGAAGGACCCACGCTTGACCCGCTGGCGCACGGCTGAGGTGGTCATTCCGAGCTCACGGGCCGCCTCCGCGATCGGCAAAGTCTGACCCATCGGTTGTTCCATGGTTCGAGCCCCTCCTCAACCCACGGGACGATGTACGTACACTTTCAGGAGTGTACCACGGGTCAAGCTAGGGATGGGGAAACATTGGCGTGGGGAGGTATTCATGGGATATGCCGTCACCCAACTGGCCCGGCTTTGCGACTAGACCAATTCGTTGTTCAGCACCTGGCCGTCCATGATCGCGCGCCGCAGTTGCGTATAGCCACGGTGGCCAACCGGCTTCCAGATGGGATCACCGGTGCGTTGGAAGTACTCCTCAATTTTGGCGTGGACCTTGTGACGGGCAACGGCCTGTGTGCAGGCGAGCTCGCGCATCACTGCTGGGTAGCCGCCGTAGGCCCACCAGTCAAGTGGGTGTTCAACGGAATCCATGCTGCGTGGTCATGCGTCGAGCGTAGCAAGTGGGGGAGGCTCAGGGAAAGAGGCGAGCACCGTGGGCTAGGCTGATAGCCCGTGGGCGCCAGCCATTCACGCTTTCGACGCCGACGGCTTGTTGTCCGCTCGGGCATCAATCAGGACGATGTCCGGATCGTCGTCAATGCCAAGATCCTCAAGGATGGCCTGGACCTTGGCGAACTCGTGCTCCGTGAAGTAGCAGATGACCTTGATCGACTTCTGTGTCTCATTAGCCTCCTCGTAGACGCGCACCTGATTCATCAAGTTGCGGCGGAGCTGGGTGTTGCTCGCCAGCTTGAACTCCACGAGGGAGGCGTCTTTGCTGCCCCTGGACACCTTGAAATCGACCGGTCCGCGCCCGTTATTCACCTCCCGGTTGACGTCCGAGGGCGAGCCGCGCCAGGTCAGGGCAAAGAGGAGTTGGATGAACGATTCGCGCTGAACCGGCTTGCCGTCCAGATAGAACGCCTGGTAGCCACCCCGGTTCTCGATCCAGTGCTTGAGGTACCACACGCGATCGCGGGCTTCCGCTAAGGTGTCGCCACGGATCTGGTAAAACCCGGTATCGACCAAATCCGGGACGATTAGCGACCGCAGCTGCCGAACAAAGAGCCTATCCGTCTCGGCGACCTTCTCGTCGCTAATGTCGCGGGCTTGGTCCCCGTCGTCCTCTTTCTCGCGGATGTAGTGCTCGATGACCTCCGGGTGTTCCTCGATGGTCTTGATGATGGCCCGCCGCTTCTCCTTCTCCCGCTCCTGCTGCGTCATCGTCGGATCGCGGGAAAGCTGGGCGTGCAGGTAGTTGTTGAGCTGTGCCCGCAGCTGCTCATCCGGCACTGACGCGGCGACCTGCTCGAAGTTATTGACAAGGTCCCGGCGATTGATCCAGGTCTCATCCCGAGTGAGTATGTCTTTGGGCGTCAGCAGCACGAAGTCGTCGCCGAAGGCGGGTAGTTCGTAGCGGTCGCTCGCCCACATTTCGGTCCGGTAGTTGAAGCGGACCTTGGGAACGCTGAACCAGCGTCGGTGATGGGGTTGGAGATGCCGCCGCGCGAAGGTCTGGGTGTAGTCGAGGAGAAACGCTTTGATCAAGTTGGTGGTGAAGTCGCTGATGTTGTCACGTCCCACCCGGTCACCGATCAGACAGAGCTTCTCTAAGTGGCTGCCGCGGGTCACCTGCTCCTGACCGAACGTGCGAAACACGCTCCCCAGGTTGTCGTAAAGCGCCCGGGAGAAATCCGGCCCGAGCCCACTACCGCTGTTGCCGACCAGGGAGAAACCCAGCCAGTTTTGTTTGACTTCACCGAACTCGTACCACGCCTTGAGCAATCCCCGGTTGACGCCGCCGGCCAGCGACTTGTCCCGTAGGAAGCGCAGGTAGGTGATCATCTCGTCGTGGAGGGCGAGGTAGACCGGGTTGTCGCTGTTGAAGAGCAGGAATGGGTCGACGAAGAGCGGCAGGTCGTTGACGAGCGACACATCAAACGCCCCGTACTCCTCGAGGGCGACGGGGTCCACCTGGAAGAAGTCGGAGAAGTAGATATTGGGGCCGGGCAGCGCCGTGTTGGTAATCACTTGGCGCCTCATGGAGTGGAGCGCCTACCTAAGCTCCAAAGTGTACATACACTGATTCTAGCACGGGCGTTCTGCTCGCCCGGAGGACGGCCGAAAGTGGGTTGCCCTCACGGCGCTCACGTGGTGGCCACGCGATCGTAGTTGTCCGGCAACCCGTCGAAGACTGTGGCAAATAGGCGCCTCACCCTCCGGCACGACTAACAGCGCAGCTCCTTCGGGGAGAGTATTGGCCAGTTGCAGCCACTCCCGGCGAAGCGGAAGCAGACTGGCTGGGACAAGAGCGATGTTGTTGATTTCCGACCTGTCATGGCGGGACGTCGCCGGCGCCGGCCTCAATGGGCAAGGGTGACCAGCGCCGATCACAAGCTCGTCGACTCCATGACCTTCTTGGCGTTTTGGCGGGCCAGGTG